>JAMOSM010000001.1 GCA_027063075.1 Nautiliaceae bacterium
TGTTACAAACAGATTTCTTTACGGCTTAGCTTTAAAATATCCTCTAAAAACTTTTAGCATACTAAATCTTAACTGCTGTAAAGAGTGGATTAAAAAAGAAAACCTCTGGGACAAAAAATACCGCCCAAAAAAAATTGACCCTAAACATCCAAGAAAATCAATAATCGAAGAAATAAGAAGTTATGATAAAATTATTCTAAAAAAGGCACTTAGATGAAATACACTCTTTTAATTGACTGCGATGACAAAAAAGGGCTTGTTTATAAAATTTCTAAAGTTTTATATGAAAATGATTTTAATATAGAAACCCAACAGGAATTTGTTGATAAAGAGAATAATAAATTTTTTTTCCGTGCTGTAATTGCAGGGGAAGTTGATAAAGAGAAACTAAAAGAGCAGATTTTAAAAGAAATACCATGTGCAAATGTAAGAATTTTCAAAAAAAGAAAAAAAAGACTCTTTTTAATGGCAACAAAAGAAGCCCACGCTCTTGGAGATATTTTAATTAAACAATATTCAGGAGATTTAGACGTAGAAATACTTGGAGTCATTGCAAACAGGGAAAATTTAAGAGATTTAGTAGAAAAATTCAATATCCCTTTTTATTACATTCCTGCAGAAAAAAAAACAAGAGTGGAACACGAAAACGAAATGTTAAAAATAATTAAACCAACAAATCCGGACTTTATTATTTTGGCTAAATTTATGAGAATTTTAACCCCAAATTTTGTAGAGAAATTTCCAAACAAAATTATAAATATCCACCACTCTTTTCTTCCTGCATTCATAGGCGCAAACCCTTATAAACAAGCATATGATAGGGGAGTTAAAATTATTGGAGCAACCGCTCATTTTGTAAATAACAATCTTGATGACGGACCTATTATTGAACAAGACGTTATCAGAGTAAATCACGAAATGAGCTGGGAGGAGATGAGAGTGCAAGGAAGGGATATTGAAAAAATAGTGCTCAGCCGTGCCATAAAACTTGCAATTGAAGACAGAATTTTTGTATATGCAAACAAAACAATTATTTTATAAGAAAAAAAATGACAAAAGAAGAGATTAAAACAGAAATTATAAAACACAGATTAAAAAAGATTTTTTTAAAAAGACCAAAAGCTATTGCAAAAATTTTTGAACATTTAATAAAAAGGCAAAAAAGTGTTTAATATAGTATTGTTTAATCCACAAATTCCCCCAAATACAGGTAATATAGGAAGACTTTGCGTAAATGCAGGGGCTACACTTCATCTTGTAAAACCACTCGGGTTTGATATCAGTGAAAAAGCTGTAAAAAGAGCGGGACTTGATTATTGGGATAAACTTGATTTAAAAGTTTGGGAAAGTATAGATGAATTTTTAAACAGTGTTGATACTTCAAGGTGTTTTTTTGCAACAACAAAAACTAAAACCCCTTACTTTAAAAAAGAGTACAAAAAAGGGGATTATTTTATTTTTGGAAGTGAAACAAAGGGTATAGATGAAAACATTTTAAATAAATATAGACAAAATTGTATTACAATCCCTATGACAAAAGAAGGAAGAAGTCTAAATTTAGCAGTAAGTTGTGGTATTATTTTATATGAGGGTATACGCCAAAACTTTAAGGACTTTGAATGAAAAAAAGAAACAGCGAAGAAAAAAACAGATTTTTATTAACCCAAGAAAAATTTAAAATCTCTACTTCTTTAAAGAAAGAACTCAATAAATATATTAAAACACTAAATTATCTATTAAAAGAAAAATCCATTCCCTATACGATAATGATTTTAAAAACAACTCAGGATTGTATAAAAGAGCTAAGAAATAATATAAGAAGTACAGATATCGTATTTAAAATTCCAAAAACTACAAATTATTATGCGATAATTTTACAAAACACATCCATTAACAATGCAATAGAAGTCGGAAGCAGAATTTCATCGCTGGTAAAAAGAGAATTTATGATAAATAAAAAAGTCTTTTTTAATCAAATTGCCCTTTTTGGAATAGAACAAAAAAGTATTAAAGCTTCAATTTTAGCATATGAAATAACATTATACTTAGATAAAAAAGAGATTAAAAATGACGAGAATTTATGGAAAATTATAAAAAGATTTTAAATGACATTAGAAAAATTTGAAAATGAAATAAACACATTAAAAAAATTTTTTAATATTTACTGTAACGATAAACATCAAAACAGAGACAAAAAAGAGTATGTTATTCCTTACAAAGAAAAAACATTTACCTTAGAAGTTTGTCTGTGCAACGAATGCCATAACCTTTTAAACTATGCAATTTCAAAACTTCAAGAATGTCCAAATGACCCAAAGCCAAGATGCAGAAACTGTGCTAGTCCGTGTTACGAAAAAGAAAAATATAAAAAAATGGCTAAAATGATGAGATATTCTGGAATGAAACTCGGTCTTACAAAAGCAGCAAAAAGATTAAAAAATTTTTTTAAAAAGAGTTAAAAATTTTCAGATAACTCATAGCCTCCCAAAAAATAGCTTCTTTATTTTTCTCGCTGTTTCTCATTTCAAGTTCAAATTCAAGCAGATTTTTTAAAAGTTCAAAATAATCTTTTTCTTTAAATTTTAAACAAAGCTCTATTCTCTGTTTTTCTATATCAAAAGGAAGCTGATAACCTAAAAACTCTTTTAAAGAGCTGTTACCCGTTTTTTTGAAATAAAGATTATACTCATAAAGCTCTCTTACATAACGAATTATTGCAGGAATAATTCTTTTAAAATCTGCTCTTTCTAAAAGAAGATTAAGTTTTTCAAAAAAATCCTCTCCTTTTAAAATAGAAACTATAATTTCTTCAAAAGACTCTTCTTTATAGAGAAAAACAAGCTCTTTTACATCTTTTAAATCTATCTCTTTCGAATACAGAGAAAGTTTTTCAATTTCCTTTTCTAAAAAAGAGGCTTCAATACTTGAAGCTAAAAATATTTTTGCCTCTTTTGAAACATTTATATTAAATTTTTGAATTAAAGAATCTAAAAAAGTAATTTTATCTTTTAAAGTAGGTTCAAAAAACCTAACAAAATTTTTACCAAAAATCTCTGGCTTTTTATCCCCGTAATAAAAGAAAAACAGATAAGAGTTTTTTGTATATTTTAAAAGCTTATCAATATTTAAAGGAACTTTATTGTGCTTTATTATAAGAACATTTGTATCACCAAAAAGGGAATTTTCACTTAAATGGACTTTTGCCAACTCATAATCAAATTCATTAAAATACATTTTTAAAATATTTGCATCTTTAAATTTATCTAAAATCTTTTTTTCATACTCTTTTAAATAAAAGCTATCTCCATAAAAAAGTAAATAATTAGGTAATTTTTCTAAATTGTCAAAATCTCTTTTATACATTGCCTACTTTTTGTAAAATTATACAATAAACTTAAAAGGAGATAAAATGAAAAAGCTTTTAACCCTCTCAGTTATAGCAGCAGCTCTTTTTGCGGGAGGCTTTAAAATTCCGGAACAATCGTTAAGCGGGATGGCTCTTAGTGCGACAAATGTTGCAAACGCTCATGGTGCGGACAGTGCTTATTACAACCCTGCAAATATGGTATTTAATAATGAAAAAAAAATTTTTTCGAACTCACTTCTACTTTCATACATCTGAATAAGTTTAAATTTAAAAATGACAACGGAGAAATATATTACTCCAGAAAAGAAGATTTTGTAGTACCGCAATTTCATTTTGCTTCTCGAGACATAAACGGATGGAGATTAGGGTTTTCTATCACATATCCGGGTGGTCTTTGTGAGCTACCCCACCCTAAAGAGCGGAGCTTCCTGCTTCACAGGTAGATGACTCGTAGACCACTCTTTAAGAGTGTTCCGCCGCCAGAGCTACCTCCACAGGCAT
>JAMOSM010000002.1 GCA_027063075.1 Nautiliaceae bacterium
TAACAAAATAAGGCTCATCCATCTGAATTGTAACGTCTGGATTAAGTTCTTTTAGTTTTGCAATTATTTCTTTATAAACAGGAATTAATTTTTCGATAATCGCTTTTTCATCTCCATTTACGATTTTAGAAAGTTTTACGTAAGTAATCGGTCCTATGATATTAACTTTTGGTTCAATTCCAAGTTCTTTAGCTTCGTTGTATTCAAGAATTATTTTTTCAATATTTGGTTTAAACTCCATATCAATATCAAGTTCTGGAACAATATAGTGATAGTTTGTATTAAACCATTTTGTCATTTCCATGGCTTTATGGTCTTTATCACCTCTTGCCATAGCAAAGTATCTGTCCATACAGTTTTCGATATCTTTATATCTTTCAGGTACAGCATTTAACATAACAGTCATATCCAGCATGTTGTCGTAAAAACTGAAATCATTTACGCTAATCATATCAATACCAGCGTTTTTTTGATAAGTTAAGTGTCTTTTTCTTAAGTCACTTGCAGTTTTTTTAAGTTCATCTTGAGTAATTTTACCGCTCCAGTAGCTTTCTAACGCTTTTTTAAGCTCTCTTTGCTCACCGATTCTTGGGAAGCCCACTACATATGTTGCCATTTGTATCCTTTTTTGCCGAAATTATATCAAAATAAAATTAAAAGTCATTCAATGGGTTTAAAAGCTCCGTTTATTATCTGATACAGTTTTGTTTTATAGTTTATTTGGTTATTAAAAATGTAAAGGTTAAAATCATTCATATAAAATTCATCAGAACTTGTAATTTGATTGTATATTTTGTTTAATAAAACAGATGTTGAATAATTGAGCCAGTTATATTTTATATCGCTGTCTAATAAAAGATTTACATCTTCTATTATAACCGGAACTTTGGTTATTGAATTTGCAATTAAAAGTTTTTCAATATCTTCTGGCTGGGTAATTTCAATTAAAAGAGGATTATAGTCAATTTGGGTTGTTAGCTGAAGTTTTGTGTCTATGTTTTTTGCCGTAATGTTTGATAAAACCTGAGCCGTTTTTCCGGCTGTAGTATTAAAAAATATAAATGAATTGTTTAACTCATTGTAATTTATATAAGGATAATCAAAAGGGGTTATACTTAAATTTAATTCATTTTCATATTTAAAAAGTGTATTTGAGATTTGTGTATTTTCGTTTATTGCTACGGCTTTATCATCATCTATATAGAAGCTTAATTTTTCAATCTGATTTTGAAAATCAATTCCTCCAAAATAGATATTAGTTGTATTTATGTCGCTAAAGTCTTTTTTATTATAAAGAGGTACGTAAAAAGTTGAATTAAACTCTTTTAAGGATTTTATATAATTTTTGTCTGTTACATAAACTAAAATATCTGAATAGTTATTTGAAATTTCGCTTAGATTAGTATCTTTTGGAAAAACTTTAAATGAAAATTCTATATCTTTATTTAAAAAATAAGCGTTTATTGAATTTAAAATGCTTGGAATAAATTTAAAAAGTTTTTGTTTATCTATAATAACTGCAAGTGTTAATGAGGGTTTTATTGAAACAAATTCCTCATCTAATATTATTGTCTCTTCTTGTGGTTTTGGAGGAAGCGGAATTTTTGAGATTGTTGGTATTTTTGATATCGTTATTTTTGTCAGGTTTTGTTCTGTGTTATTCGTTTCAATGCTAATATTTTTTTCATCTGCAATTATAGTGGTGTTTGTTTGAGGAGGGGAAGTGACTTCGTCAAAAGGGGTTTGAAATATCAAGACATCTTCTGCAAAAAGCAGGTTAAAAATAAAAATTAAAAATATTTTCCTCATAACATACTCTTTATAAGCAAAAAGTCTTTGTATGCTTCTTTTTTTGCGCTTGGGTTTCTAAGTAGAAAACTTGGATGGTATGTCGGTATCACTTTTTTTCCTTTATATTCAAAAATTTGACCTCTTACTTTACTGATTGGTGTATGTGTATTTAAAAGATACATAAATGCCGTTTTGCCAAGACATACTAAAATCTCAGGATTTATTATATCAATTTGTTTTAACAAATAGGGTTTGCAGGTTTCTGCTTCTTCAATAGTAGGTACTCTGTTGTTTGGCGGACGGCATTTTACAATGTTTGAAATATAAACATCGTCTCTGTTTAATTTTAACACATTTTCAATAATTTTTGTAAGGAGTTTTCCTGCCCTTCCTACAAAAGGTCTTCCTGTTTTATCTTCCATTTCTCCTGGTGCTTCTCCTATAAACATAATTTTAGCATTTGGATTACCTTCTCCAAAGACAACATTTGTACGGGTTTTACTTAAATCGCAAAGGGTGCAGTTTTTACATATTTTTTCAAGTTCTTTTAATTCATCTGGCATTTTTATCTCTTTATCTTCGCTGCTAAATCCTTCAAAATATTCCACTCCGGCTTCTTTTAGTTTATACAGGTGTTTGAGTTTGATTAAGTTCTTCATGGTCCTCCATTTTTATTTTTCCGTTAATTGAATAAGTAGGATATGCTATTTTTATATCTTCTTCTTTTAAAAACGCATCAAGAATTTCAGAAGAGATGGTGCTTCTTAAGTTTAGAGTCGCATAATTGTTTAGATACCAGCAGCTTATTGTAATTCCGTTTTCACTTATAAATGTATAAACTCTTGGTTCTACATTTGCATTTCTTATATGGTAATGGGCTCTGAGTTTTTGAATTCTTTTTTTGGTAATTTCCGTATAACCTTTTGAATATTTATTTACTATCTCTTTTGCAAGATATACTGCTTTTTTGTAATTACTATCAAATGTTATTGTTATATCAATACCATCCCATACAGTTGAGAGTCCGTGGTGAGTATAATTAAAAATAGGGTTTGTAAAAACTACGTTGTTTGGAATAAATACAACCCTTCCAGCACGTCTGTTGTAAAGATAGGTTGTAAGGGTTACGTCTTCATAAATGACTATTTTTGTAAGGGTAATATCTATTACATCTCCTACAATTTTTACCTGTCCGTTTTGAAGATATATTTTTATCCTATCACCTACTTTAAAATTACCGCTTGTCATTATTACAATCCATCCGAAAATATTCATAAACCAGTCTTTCATAGCAATTGCAATACCTGCTGATGCAAAACCTAAGATGGTAATTAAATAAGTGGCGTTATTGATGTAAAAAAATGAAATTATTAAAATTATTACAGTTATATTTATAAAGTTTAAAATTTTATTTATTATATAAATGCTTTCGTCTTTTACATATTTTCTTACAGCTATTTTAATTAAGGTGAAAATAAAAATACTTATGGCAATGAATACTGCTAAATATATAAGCTTATTTATCTCTTTTTGTATTTTTTCATTTACTTTTTGAATATAAATTTCCGCCTGGGTTTTTATTGTATTGATTTTTGTTTTATAAATATTGTTTATTGTTTCAAAATCTTTTAAAAGTTTTTCAAGGTCTTTGTCTTTTATTCCTTTTTGTTCTTTCAATTTTTTAAGTTTTAACAGTTCTAAGTATGTATTGTAAAAGTGGTTATAATACTCTTCGTTTTGTTTTATTATGTTTTTTATCTCTTTTTCATAGTTTAAGGCTGTAAAAATATTAAAAGGGTTGTTAATCTCCGGCGGTTTTGGAAGTGTTTTTATTTTTATAATGCTTTCAAAAATGTTTTTGTTGTTTTTTAAAAGTTCAAGTTCTGTTTTTATGCTAAGCAGTTTGTCTTTATATTTTTGAGGATTATATCTTGCAAGGCGTGAATATTTTTTGTAATCTTCTTCTAATTTTTTGTATTTTAGATATGTCTGATAGTTTATATAAAATTCATTTTTTGAGAGGTTTTTTGATATCTCTGATATACTGTTTTCTAAGCTTATATTATTTTCCGCAAATGCAAAAAAGAAAAAAATAAAAACTAAAAAAACTCTCAACTAAACTTCCTTAAAACATTTAATACTTTTTCTTTGTCTATGTTTTTTACAATTTTATATTGTCCTATTTTTTCGGGAATTATAAATTTAATGTTATTATCGAGTGTTTTTTTATCTAAAAAGAAATGTTCATAAAACTCTTTAGGGTTTTTTACTTTAAATTCTGTTGGGAGATTGTATTTTTTTAGTGTTTCTTTTATTTCTTTAGCTTCTTGTTCGTTTAAAAAACCAAGTTCGCGGGAGAGTTCATTTGCCATTACCATACCTATTGCCACAGCTTCTCCGTGAAGGTATTTTTTGTAATTTGTCAGGTTTTCTATAACGTGTCCGAAAGTATGTCCGTAATTTAGTACGCTTCTTATGCCTTTTTCTTTTTCATCCTGACTTACTACCTCAGCTTTAAGTTCAACCGCTCTTTTAATCATCTCTTCAAGAGTTAAATTCCCATTTTTTATATCTTCAAAAAACTTTTTATCAAACATTACAGCCATTTTTATAATTTCTGCCATTCCTGCTGCAAATTCTCTTTTTTCAAGTGTTTTTAAAAAATGGGTGTCTATATATACGACTTCTGGCTGATAAAATGTTCCAATTAGGTTTTTTCCGTATTTGTTGTTAATCCCTGTTTTTCCTCCAACAGAGCTATCCACCATAGAAAGAAGGGTTGTTGGGATTTGAATAAATTTTACCCCTCTTAAGAAGATACTTGCTATAAAACCTGTCATATCCCCTATAACTCCTCCGCCAAATGCAATAAGGGTTGAGTTTCTGTCAAATTTTGCATCAAAAAGTCTATCAAGTGCATATTCAACACTTTGAAAATTTTTATACTCTTCTCCGTCTGGCAGTGTGATTATCTGGAGTTCAGGGGCTTTTAATTTGTTTAAAAGATAATTTATATGAAGTCCGCTGACTTTTGGATTTGTAATAATGGCTACTTTTGAATCTATTTTTATTTCTGGCAAAGTTCTTATTAAAATATCATAAGTTTTGTTTGGAGTATTAACCGTTACTTTCATTGTCATCCTTTATAGGTATTAAAAACTGGTTAAATTTATCAAGAAGCAGATAAGACTCTTCTATTTTTGGAAAAAGATATTCAAAAACTTTGGCTCTTGGGACTTTTGCAAGAGCTTCTATTAAACAGATGTTTTGTTCTTTTTTAAGTAGAATTATAGGATTTTCTTTTGAATTTATAAACTCTATTTTTGTAAAATTGAAACTTTTTGCCAAATTTCTTAAATATTCTATTATCTCATCGTGTGACTCTTCGGGGTCTATATTATAAAATTTAATTGTAAGGTTTAGCTGATAGGATAGGTCAAAAATTACCGGAGCTATTTTGGTGATATATTTGTCATTTAAAATTACACTTAGGGCTTTACATTTTTTAATTGACTCCTCGCCCATTTTTAAAAGCGGTTTTTTAAGTTCAAAAAAAGTTTTTTTGTATTTATAAAAGAATTTTGTATTTGTAATTATAAGTCCTATATTTACAAATTTTTTAATATCGTTTTGAAGGGTTTTTTTATAATCGTGGGAGTAGTAATCTGTTAATATGTCAATGTGTGAAAATTTATAAAGTTTATGTATCTTTGATGTAAGTGATGGATTTATAATTCTTATTATCAGTTTTTTGTTTTTAAGTTTTCTGTGTAAAAAAAGAGCGGCTTTTAAAAGTTTTGATATATCTTTTTTTTCCATATTTTTCATATCTAGCAGAAGATAAATATTTTCCCCGTAAGGTTTAGGAAATGCCCCTATATTGTTTTTTATCTGATTAAAAAGTTCTTTTAACTTTTGAGGGTTTCCTATTAAAATTAATTTGTCATTAGGTAGGATTAAAGCATCTTTTGTATCTGTTTTTACTTGATTGTTTCTGTAAATTGCCGCTACTTTTACATTGTATCTGTCAAAAATGGATGTCAGTTTATATGCAAAAGGAGAGTGGGGCGGGATTTCCACTTCTAATATTTCCCCTTCTCCAAAGCCTATATCCCTTGCGTATAGAGGAACTCCAGGTAAGAAATCTATTATTTTGTTTGTAATAATTTCTGGGACGTCTATTATTTCTATATGATTTATATCCGGGGTTTGAAAATCCATCCAAAATTTTACAAAAAGAATAGGGGTTTTATAATGTTTTACTTTTTTTAATAAAAATTCGGCTTCATGTTTGTTTTTTGTAAAGATGATTATTTTATTAAAGTCTTTTCTAAGAAGGTGTCTGTAAAGCTCAAATGCAAAAAAATTTATTTTATAAAAAAACAGGTTTTCTTTTTCTTCAAACCCGTCTTTAATTTCGTCATCTTCGTAAATTATATGAAACTCAGCTAGATTAAGATGATTTTCGGTTATTTTTTTTATTAACAAAACCGCTTCTTTTGCCCCGGCAAATATAAGTATTTTGTTCAACTAAAGCCTTTTTACCGAAATTATATCATAGTTTTATTTTAGTATAATTTCATAAAAAGGCGCTTTATGGAATTTAGGATAGATAGGGTTGATAACAATGCAAGAGCCGCTACAATCAAAACCGCACACAGTGAAATAAAAACTCCGATTTTTATGCCGGTAGGTACTGCGGCTGCGGTTAAGAGTCTTGATGCTGTTGATATGACAGAAATTTTAAGTGCTCCTATAATTTTAGCAAATACTTATCATCTGTATCTTAGACCAGGGGATGAGGTGATTGCTTCTTTAGGAGGACTTCATAACTTTACAGGTTATAAAAGAAGTTTTTTAACAGACAGCGGAGGTTTTCAGGCTTTTTCTTTAGGAGATAATGTAAAATTCAGTGATGAGGGAATTGAATTTAAAAGCCATATAGACGGGAGCAGGCACTTTTTTACTCCTGAAAAGGTTATAGATATAGAATATAATCTCAACAGCGATATTATGATGGTTTTAGATGATTTAATCCCTCTTCCAAACTCTCCTGAAAGGATTAAAAAGTCGATTGAAAGAACTACAAAATGGGCTTACAGGAGCTTAGTACATCACGTTAAAAAAGGTAAAAAAAACAACCTGTTTGCAATAATTCAAGGAGGGGTTGATTTTGAATTTAGGCGTATAAGTGCACAGAGTCTTGTATCTTTAGAATATGAAGGGCATACGTTTGACGGGTTTGCAATAGGAGGGCTTAGTGTAGGGGAGGAAAACCAGCTTATGTATGATACAATTGAAGCCACAACCCCTTATATGCCTTTTGATAAACCAAGATACTTAATGGGAGTCGGGACTCCTGAGGATATAATTGAAGCGATTGATAGAGGGGTTGATATGTTTGATTGTGTTATGCCAACCCGTAATGCGAGAAACGGACATCTTTTTACTACTTTTGGGGTTCTTAAAATCAAAAATGCAAAATATAAATTAGACAATAAGCCCATTGATGAAAATTGTAACTGTTATACCTGCAGGCATTATAGCAGAGCTTATCTTAATCATCTTTATAAATCAAAAGAGATGACTTATGCAAGGCTTGCTACTATTCATAATCTTTATTATTATTTAAATCTTGTAAAAGAGGCAAGGGAGGCTATTTTAAATAAGAGATTTAAAGAGTTTAAAAAAGAGTTTTATTCTAAACGAGGCTTTTAAGCTCTTTTTTTAAAAATATCTGCAGCTCTTTTATTATCTCTTTTTCTCTTTGAGTTATATATTTTTCAAGTATTTTTTCATCTTTTGGGTTTGGCTCAAAATAGAAATGGTATCTAAATGTAGCGTTGTTTAATTTGCTTATAGATTTCAATTCTGCCTGTAAATTAAAATAGTAAGGTTTTTCAATATCTAATATAAAAGAGATATTTACAATGTCTCCTACTTCTAAAGGAAGTTTGTTAGGAGATATTAAAGCCGTTCCTCTTAAAGATATATCATACATTTTTGTTTCGAAATTTTGTGAATTTTTTGTTATATTGACAATAATGTCTTTATGGGGTTGAACCCTTATATAATTTCTTTTTGCAGCTTTTCTATTTACTTTTTCTATATTATAAAGCTCTAAAACTTTTTCTTCTGGAAAGACTTCTGATATGTAGGCTTTAAAGGTTTTGTTTGTTTTAGGCTCTAACAGAAAAATCTCTTTTTGAAATTTTGATGCCACTATCTGATAGTAGTTTGCCTGTACTTCCACAAGACCTTTTTCTTCGTTTAAATAGCGTATAGTTGTTGTCGATGTTATAGGAATTCCTTTATAGACGCTAAGAAGTGCTAATTTTATATTTTTTATATAAAACTCTTTTATTTCAGGAGGAATTTTTCTTACTGCAAATACAGGTTCTTTTAAATGATAAAGAAGATATTCTAAATAAAATTCTAATAAAGACGTCAGTTTTTTAAGCTGAGAGAGGGAGTTTTTTTCTTTTATTATGTATTTTATAAAAGAGTTGCTAAGAAGCAAAAAGAGTTTGTTAAATATATCTTCAAAATCTATATTAGCCTCTTTTAATTCTTCAATTACTATTGAATGATTAAGAACAAACTCTTCAAAAGAGCCGTTTAAAAAAAAACTCTCATACAGCTCTTTTACAAAATTTTTGTACTCTTTTGTAATGTAGAGATTTGGATTTTTCTTTTTTAAAATCTCTAAAAAATTGATAATAAACTTAATTTCGTTTTGTAAAAAAAAGCTTTTATGTTGTGCTAAAAAAGTTAAAAAATTGTTTTCAAAAAATTTATTTTTAACCATTATGTCCTAAACCTTGTTGGAAGTTGTTTAAATTCAAGTTCTTTTTTGTGTTTGATTATTGTGCCGTTTTTGTCAAGTTCTACTTCAATGTATTTTTCTGCTCCCATATAATCTTGGGATATGAGTTTAATTTGTATTTTGTCTTTTTTTACTTTTATATCTCTTGGAGAGTCTTCCATTCCAAAATCGTAAAGTTTAGACCATTTTATTTTATTGTTTTTTACAAAAACAACTAAAAGGTCTTCATCAGGGTGCTGTTCGCTTCCTATTATAATATAACCGCCGTTAAATTTTTTTATAAATTTTGGAAGCTGATTTCCTTTTGCATTGAAAACTTTTAATTTTCCATCTTTATATATCTCTATATCGGCTCCGTTTTTATAAGTTGTAAGTACAATTGCGGGATTTTTTTCGTTTGTCATATCATTAGGGATATCAAACTTATTCCCTATTGCTTTTTTAGATTTTATATTTAGGTTTTCATCTAAAACAATTAAAACAGGCTGATTTTTTGTCTGGTCATATCCTAACAGATAAATGTTTTTTTCATCTGAAGACAACTTATGCCCTTCTATTAATTTGTTTATTACTTTTTTTTGTTTTAACTGATAATTTTTATCAAGTTTATAAATTGCAAGCCCATTACTATCAGGCATATAAAAATAGTAATTTTCTTTGATTTTTGTAAGAGCGTCTTTAGAAATGTTATAGGTTGATAATATTTTTTTATCCATTTCTCTTTCTTTTATTTTTTTATTTATCTCTGTGTTTTTGTTTGCACATCCTAAAAATAAAAAGGGGATAATTAAAAATAACTTTTTCATTTTAGTTCCTATTCATAAAAAGTTACGGCGCTTTTGCCGAATTTTTTAGTTTTAATTTTTTTGTATTTACCAAGATGTTCTGGAAATTCGTAATCGCTTTGGTGTTCTATTAAAATTTTTTCAACATTCATTTTCGGAAGTTGTTTTATAAGGTTTTGGACTTTCTCATAAATATCTTCATAGCCTTTTCTTATTGCAAAAGGAGGATCAAAATAAAAAATTGCCCTGTCTTTCTCTCTTTTTAATCTTTCAATTACATCCCATATAGTCTCAAAACTATCACCTACAATAATTTCGCATTTTTCTTTATCTTCTGGTTTTAGTGAATCTATATTTCTTTTTAAAACTTTTGCGGCTTCTGGATCTTTTTCAAGAAAATATGCTTTTTTTGCACCCCTGCTGATTGCCTCAAGCCCTATGCTTCCAACTCCGCTAAATACTTCAACCCACGTAGAATCAGGAACTTCCCACTGAAGTGAGTTAAAAATTGCCTCTTTTAAAATCTGTTTTGTACTTCTTGTTGTCTCTTTTGTGTTCATAAAAAGTTTTTTGCCTCTGTATTTTCCGCCTATTATTTTTATGTTTCCTTTTTCCATCATAGATAATCCTTTATAAGATGTTTTAATTTTGTTTTAAACTCTTCACAGAGTTTATCAATTTCCTCTTCTAAAGAGGTTTTTTTTATTAATTTTTCTAATTGTAAAAGTAAGCTTGATTTTGTAAATGGTTTTTTGATGTCTTTTCCTATAATAATACCATCTTTTTCAAAATCGTCTGTTATTAAAACGCCGTTTTCATCTAAATATTTTTTTAAGTAATACTCAAGGGTTTTTTGCAAAAGAGGGGAATTGCACTTAACTTTTACTTTCATTCTTACCTTTTTACATAATTTTATCATAAAAATTAAACTTTTTTTACTTTTGCCGATTTTATTTAAAGAGTCTTAAAGGAGTTTGTTATGGATATTTTTTCTAAAATAAACAACGTTACAAAAAAATATGACATCACTCATATAGAACAAACTTCTAAAACAGAAAGTATAAAAAACATAGAAAAAGAAAAAAGTGATAATGATTTAAATTCTAAATCAAAAGAAGAAATAAAAAGAGAACTTCAAAAAGTTGTAGAAGAGTTAAACGAAGCTATGAATCCTTTAAATAAAGATTTAAAATTTCAGTTTAATGATAAGGTTAATGAGCTTGTAGTACAAGTAATTGATAAAAAAAACGATATAATAATTAGAGAATTTCCTCCAAAAGAAGCTTTGAAACTTATGGAAAAAATGAGGGAATTAGTAGGGCTTTTATTTGATAAGAAAGGGTAAAAATGGCTGATTTAGGAACTCTCTCTTCACTTGGAATAGGAAGCGGGGTTTTAAGTTATGATGTAATTGATAAACTTAAAAACGCAGATAAAGAGCTTATGGTAAAACCTCTTGAGGATAAAGTTGATTTAATCAAAAAAAAAGAGAGCGCTTTATCTCAGTTTATTACAATAGGTGCGAGTGTAAAGAGTGATATTATAGATATTGCAGACGGGACTTTGTTTGCAAAAGTGAATACAGATGTTAGCGGAAGCAGTGTAAGTATTGAGGCAAATGATGGGGTAAAGCCTCAGGATTTTAGTATTGATGTTAAAGAGTTAGCTCAAAATGACATTTATGAATCAAAAGGTTTTGCATCATTAGACAGTGTTGTTAATTCATCTTCTGAGAGTGTTACTTTAGATATAGGAGTAGGAGGAGAGAGTGTAAGTATTTCTTTGCAAAGCAAAGCGAGTTTAGAAGATTTAAAAAATGCCATTAATGATGCAAATGCGGGGATAACCGCTACAATTATAGATACCGGAATAGGAAATAACCCTTATAAGCTTATATTAAAAGCAGACAATACCGGAGAAGATAACATTATTAAGTTTGATTATTCTAAAATAGAGGATTTAGGACTAAATGCCACAGATTATACTTCTAAAAGTTATGAGTCAGAAGATGATATTGTAAATGAAAGCGGGGATACTCAGACCTTTAAAGTGACGGTAAATGGGACTGAGTATGCTATGGAGGTTGAAGATGGAGCTACTGTTAGTGATTTTATTGATGCTATTAATAATGGAGAATTAAAAGATAGTGATGGAAACTCTTTAGGAATTAGTGCTGATTTTGTTGATGGGCAGATTAAATTTAATTTAAAAGCTGTTGGAGATATAAGCATAGATGATTCAAACTTAACTACAAATTTTAATGACAATACCGATTTTTCGAATAAAAACAGGATTCAACCAGCTCAAAATGCAAAATTTAAATATAATGGGGTTGAGGTTGAAAGAGGTGCTAATACCATTGAAGATTTAATTGTAGGAGTTAAAATAAATTTAAATTCTACAGGTCTTTCAAATGTTTCTATTAAAAACGATGTGGATGATATTGTTGAGAGTATTAAAAAATTTGTAGCTGATTATAATCAGATGATATCAAACCTTCAAAGTCTTACGGCTTATGATAAAGAGACAGGAAATGTCGGACTTTTTCAAGGAAATAGTGATTTTACTATGCTTCAGAGCCGTTTTAGCGAGGATTTGTTTGGAATTACATATACTTATAAAGTCAATGATACAGACAGAAACGGCAACACTTATACTTTGAATGCCTTTTTTTCTGCTGCTGATGCGGGGTTTGATATGGATAGAAACGGTATGATTAGTTTTGATGAAGAAAAATTCAGAGAAAATTATGAAAAAAATCCGGATGTGGCGCAAAGATGGTTTGAAAATACTTTTACGACTTTAAAAAATGATTTTGAAAGAACTATTACAGGTAATAACTCAAACTTAAATCTGCTTTCGGATAATTTAAAAAATGAAGAAAAATCATACGAAGATAGAATTGACGCTATGAAAAAATATCTTGATACAAAATATGAGATAATGGCAAAGCAGTTTGCGGCGTATGATGAGATGATTAATAATTTTAATGCTATGAGCCAGACATTAACTATGGCAATAGAACAAGCTATTAATGCTAAATCATAAGGAGATTAAATGACATATAATAATGCGCTTGATAGTTATAATCAGATGAATGTAAATATAGACAGACCGGAAAAACTTATATTAATGCTTTATGAAGGGGCACTTAGATTTACTCATTTTGCAAAAAAGGCTATAAGAGAGGGAGATATTGAAAAGAAAGTAAAATATATTATTAAAACTTCAAACATTTTTATTGAACTTATTAACTCTTTAGATTTTGAAAAGGGAGGGGATATTGCTTATTATTTAAACGGACTTTATACTCATCAGTTAAAACTTTTAGCTAAAGCAAATGCAGAAAACAAAGAGGAGTATTTAGATGATGTTATAAGGGTTTTAAAAGGTCTTATAGAGGCTTGGAAAGAAGAAACGGGGCTTTGATGGAAAAATTTGATTTAAATGAAATAAAAGTAGCGGTTATTAACAGAAATTTGGATAAATTAAAAGAGCTCTCTTTTAAAGAACCTTCTTTTTCTACTTTTGAAGAGGCAAAAGAAATTTTGTTTTATATTCAAAAAGCAAATGAAATCTTAAAAGAAGAGAAAAAAAATATTTTCAATCAGATGCAGGAGATAAAAAAACTCAGAAAGTTTTATGAGTCTCAGCAAAAAGGGAATATAAATTTTAAGTTTTAACTTTAAAAAAACTGCTGCCACTTCCTGAAAAGTATCCAAAATCTTTATATTTATATAAATCGGGATAAAGCATAAGAGCGGGTTTAAGTAAATCGTTTAGTTCTTCTGGTTTGTATTCAAGAAGCTCAGTTGTGCTTTTTTTGTCAAAATCAGTATCTTTTGGATTAAAAAACATCTGTTTGTACATATTATAAACATCTGCTGTTGAACATTCAATAGGAGGTGTCATTATTTCAAGTTCAAGTGCCTTTTCGTCTCTTGGGACTACAATTTCACCTCTTCCATACACATCTGCAACCTCTGCATCTGTTATAAAAAACGCAACGTCACTTCCTACTTTTTTACCGATTTCTATAAGTTTATCTGTTGATAAATTAAGGGAGCTTTTTTCATTTACAAGCCTCAAAAATGCGGCTGCATCGCTGCTTCCGCCTCCAAGTCCCGCCATTTCGGGTATATTTTTATGAATTCTTATCTCTTTTCCTATAAACCATTTTTTAATATCCGGATATGCTTTTGTAAGTTCTACATAGGCTTTAAAAACGGTATTGTCTCTTAAAACGCAGTTAATATCTCCTACAATGTTAAATTTTTCAGCTTCAACTATTTCAATTTCATCATATAAATGTTTTACTTTCATAAATCTCGATTTTATTAAATGATAAATTCCATCGTGTCCTACGATTTTTAAAAAGATATTTACTTTTGCGTGTGCTTTAATTTTCATTTATAACCTTTTTTAAAAAATCGAGTTTGTTTTTAGAAATTTCCTTATTAGCTTTAATATTTTCTTTTTTTATCTCTTCAATAAGCTCACTTCTTAAAATCTGCACCTCTTTTGGAGCTTCAATACCTATTTTTACCTGGTTTTTATTAATCTCAACAATTACAATTTCAATGTTTTCGCCTATTTTTATTCTCTGATTTTCTTTTCTTGAGATTACTAACATAATTCAATCCTGTTTAAGAGGTATTTTACCTCACTGTTTTTTATTTCAATAATAGCAAAAAAGTTTTTATACACTGTAAAATAAACGCCTTCGTCTTTTATTTTAAAATTGTTTATATCAAGTTTTTTTCCTAAAAGCAAATCTTTTTCATCTCCTAAATAAAAGTTTTGAGGGATTTTTAAATATTCAAGAGGGTTTAAAGGTTTTTCACATTCATATATAAACTTGCCTTCTTTTGTTCTTTCAAGGTATGTTAAAGTTCCGTAAGTTCCTAATTTTTTTGCAATATCAAACCCTAGTGTTCTTATAAAAGTCCCTTCGCTTACAGCTGCTTTGAAGGTGATAAAAGGGTGAGAATAGTTAATCAGTTCAATCTCAAAAACTTCAACTTCAATTTCTTTATTTAAAAACACTTTTTCATCTTCTAAAGAATAAGCTCTTTTTCCGTTAATTTTTTTTGCAGAATATTTTGGGGGAAGCTGGGTTTGTTTTCCAACAAAAGAGTTTAAGGTCTCTTTTATTTTTTCAATTTCTATTTTTTCTGTGTTTTTTATCTCTTCTATTTTTTCTATATCGAGTGTTTTAGAAAAAGCTCCAAGCATAAGGGTTGTAATGTATTCTTTTGGGGTTTTGTCTAAAAACCTAAAAAGTTTTGTATATTGTCCGGTGGCTATTATTAAATTTCCGCAGGCAAACGGGTCAAGGGTGCCGGAAAACCCCATTTTTTTTATGCCGTATTTCTTTTTTAGCTGATTTAAAAATTTATTTGAGCTTATAAACATAGGTTTTCTTGCTACAAAAAGTCTGTTCATTTTATACTCTTTCCACAAAGTCACTTAAAATTTCTCTAACACATCCGCCAAAGTCAATTTTAAGTTTTGTTTTGTTTCCGGCTTTGTTTATTCCAATTACCCTGCCTGTGCCAAAAACTTTATGTTTTACAAGAGTACCTTTTTTAAGACCGTTTGAGTTGTTTAAATTTACCCTCTCTCCTTTAATAAGTCCCGCTTCTGTTAAAAAGCGGCTTTTTGTAACGTTTGAGCGGACTCCTCTTAAAAAGCGGCTTTTTACATATGAGAGTGTAAGCTCTTTTTTTGCACGTGTTATTGCCACATATGCAAGGCGTCTTTCTTCTTCGATATCTGCATCATTTAAAGGAAAAAATCCCTCTTCCATTCCAATTACAAAAATATGCTCAAACTCAAGCCCTTTGCTTGCGTGAATTGTCATAACGTTTATTAATGAATCTGCAATTTTGTCCTGGTCTGATTCAAGTGAGAGTTCGTTTAAAAACTCTCTTAAACTTAAATCTTTTTTTTCTCTCATCATTCCGTAAAACTCTTCAACATTTCTTTTTTTATCTTCATCTTTATAAGAAGTTGAAAGTTCTATTGCTTCTTCAATGGCTTCAGGAAGTTCATCTAAAGGAAGTTTTGAGAAAGTTTCAATCATTAAAGCAAACTCTTTTAAGGTTTTTGCCGCTTTTTTACTTAAAAAGTTTAAATTATCTTCTTTTATGAATTTAATAAATGATTTATCACCTTTTGCTTCTTCAAGTTTTGAGATTGTTGTTTTGCCTATACCTCTTCTTGGTTTATTTACAACCCTTTTAAATGAATAATCGTCATTTAGATTGATTATAAGTCTGAGGTAACTTATTAAGTCTTTAATCTCTTCTCTTTCATAAAATTTCATTCCGCCTACTAATTTATAAGGAATGCCATAGCTTCTAAGTCCGTCTTCAATAGAGCGAGAGAGGGCGTTTATTCTGTAAAGAATTGCAATTTCATTTGGGCTTACCCCTTGGTTTATAAGTTTTTTTACTCTTTTTGCAATATTTTCAGCTTCTGCGCTTTCATTGTAACTTTCTATAACTTCAACTTCTTTTCCATCTCCTATGGCTGAGATGAGTTTTTTATTGTATCTGTTTTTATTAAAGCTTATTAAGTTGTTTGCTGCATTTAAAATCTGATTTGTTGAGCGGTAGTTTAGTTCAAGTTTGATAATTTTTGCATTAAAATCTTTTTCAAATTCCAAAATGTTTTTATGGTTTGCCCCTCTAAATCCGTAAATTGACTGGTCATCATCCCCTACAACACAGATGTTGTTATGGTTAAGACAGAGTTTTTTCAATAGTAAAAGCTGAATTTCATTTGTATCTTGGTATTCATCAACCATTATATATTGGTATTTATTTGAAATCTCTCTTGCTAAGTCCGGATTTTCATTTAAAATTTTATAGGTAAGTAATAATAAATCATCAAAATCCACTAAATTATTCTCAAGCAGATAATTTTGATATTTGTCGTAAATGTGTGCCATCTTTTTGTAAATTTCTTCGTTTGCTAAAGCATATACATCATCTGAACTTAAAAAGGAATTTTTATACTTGCTTATCTCTTTTGCCATAAAATTAGGAGGCAGGTCTGAAGAGATTGATTTTAATATTTTTTTCTGGTCGTCGCTGTCTATTATTACAAAGTTGTTGTCTCTGTTAATTAAATGTATATAAAGTTTTAAGAACAAAAGACCGAATTTATGAAAAGTTGAAAGAAGAGGGGGATGGGAAATTGGTACATTTATTAGATTTAAAGCTCTTTGTCTCATTTCGCTTGCCGCTTTGTTTGTAAATGTAAGAGTCAGTGTATTTGCCGGGTCTATTCCAAGAGATAAAAGATAAGCAAGGCGTGAGGTTATTGTTTTTGTTTTTCCGCTCCCGGCTCCCGCTAAAACAAGCAGTGCTCCGTCAATATGGGTTGCTGCTTTTTTTTGGGCTTCGTTTAATTCATCTAAAAATCTCATATCTCCTCTTTTTATTTTTATTATATCAAAAAAAGCTTTGCAAAAAGTTATAAGTTTTAGTTATAATTATCATAAAAAAGAGTGAAGAGATGGTTATAAAGTATTTAGATAAAATTTATACATTTTTAGTAATAAACAGGGAATCGAGTTTTTCAAAAGCGAGTAAAGTCCTTGGTATTTCGCAACCTGCAGTTACTCAGCAGATAAGGACTTTAGAAAATTTTTTAGGGGTTAATCTGTTTGAAAGAAAAAAAAACGGCGTAGCCCTTACAAAAGACGGGCAGAATTTTTTAAAGATTGCAGAAGAATTTGAAAGATTTTTAAGAGATTTTGACAAAAAAATAGATAAGTTTAAAAAACTTGATACCCCTTTTTTAATAGGAGCAAGTCCTACTGTAGGTAATTACAACCTCCCTGAATGCATTAAATACTTTAAAACCCTTATAAACAAAGAGATAAATTTAATTATTAAAAATAACGATGCCCTTTTTGATGATGTGAAAAATTCTGTAATAGATTTGGCTTTTGTTACAAAAAAAGTAAATAACGGACTTAATTATGTAGAGTGGCTTGAAGATGAGCTTGTTGTTTTTTCAAACAAACCTCTGCCTCCAACCCTTGAGCCTGAAGATTTAAAAGATTATAAAATGATATGCCGTGAGCCAAACTCTTCTACAAGGGAGTTTATAAAAAAAGCCTTTGAAGAGCAGCATTTTGAATGTGATACACTAAATATTTTAAGTGTCGTTCATAACTCTACTGCCTTAAAATTTACAGTAATGAATTCTCAAGAACAGGTTGTTTCAATTATCTCAAAAATGGTAATAAAAGATGAATTAAGAGAAAAAAAACTTTTTGCCGCAAGAATAAAAGGGCTTAATTTAAAAAGAAAAACTTATATTGTCTATAAAGAAGAAACAAAAGAGATAGGGGCGATACTTAAATTTATTCGCTCATAAATCTTTTGTTTCTCGGGTTTAGTGCAAAAGGATTTTTTGGTTTTGGCTTTGGTTTTGGAAGGGTGGCTGCAGGATTTATAAAAAGAGGTATTGGTACATCTTCTTGATTAATTTGAATAATGTTTTCAATCGGTACTATAACCATACTTCCTATGTTTTCTTCTCCGAAACCCGCTTCAAACGCTAAATACTCTTCATCTATCCTTGCACTATCAAGCGTATAATTTGCAATAGCAAAAAGAATTACTTCTTGAAAGTTTTTCATAATCTCTTCTGGAAGGGCTGGTTTAAATTCTATTCCTTCAAGATGGCATAAAATATTAAACTCCTCTTTAGCTATTAATAAAAGTGTCAATATGCTTCTTGCGTGTGCTTTTTTAAGTCTTCTAAACTCTTCTGTTTGTATAATCATTTGTAATTCCTTTAAATTCATTTACCATCTCTTTTACAACATCAATGCCTTTTTGCCAAAAATCCTCTTTTTCTATATCAAGCCCGAAAAGTTCAATAAACTGTTTTTTTGGAGGAATGCTTCCTCCTTGAGATAAAAACTCAATATACTTTTCTTCAAAGTTTTCAAATCCTTCTTTATAGAGTTTGTAAAGACTAAGTACAAGAAGCTGAGCGTATGAATATGCATAACAGTAAAAAGGTGAATGGATAAAGTGAGGAATATAGCTCCACCAGATTTTATAGTTATCAGTTAAATATACGCTCTCTTTAAACATTTTCTGGTTTTCTTCCATCCATATTTTATTAAACTCTTCAGGTTTTAGCTCATCAAAACTATGAACTCTTCTTTCAAAATTTGTAAATACAATCTGTCTAAAAAGAGTTGCAAAGATATCTTCAAGTTTTGCCGCGTATGTTTCTATAAGCTCTTCTTTATTTAAAGATTTTTTAATCTCTTCAAACAAAAGCATTTCTGCAAAAATACTTGCAGTCTCGGCAGTTGTTAAAGGAGTGTCCTGATTTAGATATCCAACTTCCCTTGCAAGATACTGATGAATTGCGTGACCAAGTTCGTGGGCTAATGTAAAAACATCTCTTCTTTTGTTTGTATAGTTTAAAAGTACATAAGGGTGTGCCGCAGGGGTTGCTGAATGTGAGAATGCTCCTCCTCTTTTTCCTTCTTTTGGATATACATCAATCCATTTCTCATCAAATGCTTTTAAGGCTATTTTATAAAAAGTAGGTGAGAAGTTTTTAAACGCCCTTAATACCAGCTCTTTTGCCTCTTCAAAAGAAATTTCCGGAGTTTTGTCACTTAATTTAATAGGGGCGTATCTGTCATAGTCATACAGCTTTTCATATCCTAAAAGCTCTTTTTTTGTTTTATAATATTCAGCCACAATGTCTGTATTTTCATTAACGGTGTTAATTAAAGCATCAACGCTTTTTTTGCTTACTTTGTTTGCTAAATGCCTTGGTTCTTCAGGTTCGTCATATCCTCTTATATCGATATAGTCTATTTTCCAGTCTTTTTTTACCTGATTGTAAATAAAGCTAAGTAGGTTTTGATGAGGTTTTAGACCTAAAGTAAGGCTGACTTGAGCTTTTTTTCTCTCATCTCTATTTGGTGAATATAGCTTACTTAAAATCTCCTCTTCGCTTAAATATTCTCCTTCAAAAAAGAATTTAAGTCTGCTTAAAGTTTCATCAAAAAGTCTGTTAAACGCAGAAGATGATGTTAAATCTTTTTTCATTAATATTTTTTCTTCTTTTTCACTAAGTTTATAAGGAGCTTCTTCCTGCAGATGAAGCAGATAATATTTATAAATTCCGGCATTGTCGATAAATCTTTGCTGTTTATCAATTGGCAGGTGAATAAATTCAAGTTCAAACCAGATTAAATGCTCTTCCGCCTTTGTTGCAAGTTCTTGAAATTTTGCAAGAAAATTGCCTTTGCTTGAATCTGTTGCAAAAATCAGATAGATGTAAGTAAGAGCCCTTCCTATGTTTTCCCAGATATCTTCATACTCTTTTAAAACTTCTATAAACTCTTCGGGAGTTAATGTATAAAGACGGTTTTTATATTTTTTTTCAAACTCTTTTGCTCTGAATATTGCCTGTTTTAAAAATTCTTCAGCTTCAGGAATAGAGTCAAAAAGTGCAGATAAGTCCCAGTTCATTTATTTCCTTTTTTAGTTAATTATATCAAAATCTTCAATTTCTCTAAATCCTAAAATTGCGTTAATCATTGCTATTTTTTTAAAATATTTTAAATCTGCTTTATGAATGTCAGTTAATTTTATTTTTTTTTCGTTTAAAAGTTTTTCTCTCACTGTGCCTTTTAAAAGAGGGTTTTTTGGACTTAGCCATTCTTTGCCTGTAAAAAATGCAAGGTTTGATATGGTTGTATCTGTAATTAAACCGTTTTTAACTAAAATAAATTCATCAAAATTTGGGTATTTTTGGTAGAGGTTTTCAAAATTTTTTCTGTTTTTATATTTAAATGAGTAGTTAAAATTAATATCTATTGTTTTAAATTTTTTAAACTCTCTTTTTTTAATATCAAAAAGCTCAATCTCTTTTATTCCAAATTGATTGTAAGTAACTCTTACTCTTAATGGCTTTTGTTTAAATGTGAATTTTTCTTTTAGTTTTTCCCACTCTTTTTGGTTAAATTTCCATTTAAAAAACTTAAAAGTATTTTCAACTCTTTTTAAATGATATTTAAAATTTTTAATGTTACTGTTTGTAACAAGCATTGTTTCAATTAATTCCATTTTTCCTCCAGTGATTAAAATTTATACACTTTTTAAGAAAAATTTTACTTTAAGTTAGTTATAATTATTTCAAATTTTCAAAAGGAGAGCAAATGAAAATAAAAGAATTTATTCAGGAATGTAAAGATAGAGAAATTGAATTTGTCGATTTTAGATTTACAGATATTAAAGGTGTATGGCATCACGTAACTTATGATATTGATGCAATTGATGAAGACTTATTAAGAAACGGTCTTCCGTTTGATGGTAGCTCAATTCCTGCATGGCAGCCTATTAACGAATCAGATATGGTATTAAAACCAGACCTTGAAATTGGAACACATTTTGTAGACCCATTTACAGCAGACCCTACAATGGTAGTATTTTGTGATGTTTACAATACTGACGGAACTCCTTATGAAAAATGTCCAAGAAGTATTGCAAAAAGGGCTTTAAAATATATGGAAGAACAAGGTATAGCTGATACTGCATATTTTGGACCTGAGAATGAATTTTTCGTATTTGAAAATGTAGTAGTTAGAGATGAAA
>JAMOSM010000003.1 GCA_027063075.1 Nautiliaceae bacterium
CTCTAGTAGCCAGAATAATAGCCAGACTGGTAAATCAAAACCTTATAATAAAAGATGACTTTTTAGTACCGGAAAACGCAAAATTTTCAAAAAACAGTTTTTTAATAGAAATTGAAGGATTTAACATAAATGTAATTTTACTTGAAAAAGAAGTTCCTGAAATTTTATTAATAACTCCTGAATATGAAAGAATAAATATCTTTAGATATGATAAAGAAACGGTTTTAATGTTTTTAGAGCCTATTTTACACGCACATAAATTAGATTACTGCATTTTAGAAAATGAAGGAGGATGGATTGAAATTATTACAGAACCTCTTGAAGATAAAATAAAAAAAGAGTTTTTAAACGTTATTCCCTTTATTGTATTTGGAAATATATTTGAACATATTGTAAAAAGCCTGCCTCCTAAAAAAATTACGTTTGCAGAAAGCTGCACAGGAGGGCTTATAGCATCTCATTTAACAAAAATAAGTGGCAGCAGTCATTGTTTTGACGGAAGTGTAGTAAGTTACGCAAACTGGGTAAAAGAAGAGTGGCTTGGAGTATCTCACAAAACTCTTGAAAAATACGGAGCTGTAAGTGAGCAGACAGTAAAAGAGATGTTGCTTGGGGCTATTGAAATTGCAAAATCTGATTATGCAATAGCTGTTAGCGGCATTGCTGGACCAACCGGGGCTACTCCAAACAAACCAGTTGGGACTGTATATGTGGGAGTTGGCTCTAAAAACAATTTAAAAGTAGAACTTCATCACTTTAAAGGTGATAGAAACTATATTCAATATCAGGCTATGATGACTGGAGTTAGAATGTTTATAGACTTTAGCGAACTTTATAGTAAAATTTCATAAAAAAGGTATTTAATGCCAAATTCAATTGAAAGAGTTAAAAAAGCCATAAAAGAGATTCAAAAAGGCAACATCATAATAATGATAGATGATGAAGACAGGGAAAATGAAGGAGACTTGGTATATGCCGGAGTTTTTTCAACGCCAGAGAAAGTAAATTTTTTAGCAAAAGAAGGACGTGGGCTTATCTGTGTATCCCTTACAAAAGAGATAGCCAATAAACTTGATTTAAAACCGATGGTAAATTCAAATAAAGAAAGTTTCTCAACCGCTTTTACCATAAGTGTGGATGCAAAAGAGTGTAAAACCGGTATAAGCGCGTTTGAGAGAGATTTAACCATAAAAAAATTAAGCTCCCCTACAAGCAAACCGGATGATTTTGTAAAACCGGGGCATATTTTTCCTTTAATAGCTAAAGAAGGCGGAGTTTTAGTCAGAACCGGTCATACGGAAGGAAGTGTAGATATATGCCGTTTAGCAGGTGTATATCCAAGTGCTGTAATATGTGAGATAATGAATGAAGACGGCACTATGGCAAGGCGTGATGATTTAGCTAAATTTGCTAAAAAACATAATTTAGCTGTAGTTTATATTTCAGATATTGTTGAATATAGACTTCAGTTTGAATCCCTTGTAACAAAAGTCAATGAAAAAGAGATTGAACTTGACGGTGTTAAATTTAAAAAGATTGAATTTATAGACCATTTAGGACAAAAACATTATGTAATAGCCAATAATCCAAAAGAGACAACAAATGTTAAATTTTTTAAAGTTACAAAAAATGTGGATTTTTTATTGAATGATGAATTAATGAAAGATTATAAAAAAGCACTTGAATATATTAAATTCAATAACGGTGTCATTATTTTTATAGACTCTACTGCTAAAGATAATAAAGAATTTGGAATTGGAGCACAGATTCTAAAAGCATTAGGAATTAAAAACCTTAATCTTTTATCCCGCCATAAAAATGATTTAAATGCTCTTAAAGGTTTTGGAATTAACATAAAAAAATATGTGGAGATTTAAATGAAAAAAGCCATTATTTTACATAATATGGGAGGTGCTAGAAGCCCTGAAGAATTAAAAGAATTTTTATTTAATATGTTTAAAGACAAAAGAATAATATCTTCTCCAATAAGACATATTTTAGCGCCTCTTATTTCCAATCTCAGATATAAAAAGGTATGGGAAAATTATAAACTTATAGGCGGTAGTAGAATATATGATTTAACAGAAAAACTTTCTAAAAAAATGAAAAAATATACAGATTACGATATAGTGTATGCTATGCGTTATACAAAGCCTTTTTTAAATGAAATTATCCATAAGTATGATGAAGTTATTTTACTTCCTCTTTATCCGCACTATTCTTTTACTACTTATGAAAGTGCTATTGATGATTTAAAAAGCACTAATTATAAAGGAAAAGTAACAATCACTGAGCCTTTTTATAAAGACAGCAGATTTAATGAAATAATAAAAGAAAACATATTAAAAGAAATCGAAAATCATAAAGAGTGGAATTTAATATTCTCTGCCCACGGCATTCCAAAAAAGTTAGTTGAAAAAGGTGATAGATACTACTCTCACGTACAACAACACGTAGAAATTTTAAAAAATTTACTGCCTGAATTTAAATCAATAAACTTAGCTTTCCAATCCCGCTTTGGTCCTGGGGAGTGGCTTCAGCCGTATTTAGATGAAGAGTTAAAAAAATATAAAAAAGAAAACGTGGTGATTTATCCATTATCTTTTATGATTGATAACTCAGAAACAGATTTGGAATTAAAAATCGAATATAAACATCTAGCTGATGAAATAGGAATAAAAAACTATAAAGTTATTTCCGCTTTAAACGATAATAAAAAAGTGGCAAAATTTTTAGTGGAGTTAGCGCATGAAAGCAGTAATTCAAAGAGTTAAATATTCAAATGTAAAAGTAGATAACGAACTTATTAATGAGATAAACAGCGGTTTAAATGTTTTAATAGGTTTCGAAAAAGAAGACAATGAAGAAAAAATAAAAAAAATGGCTAAAAAAATAGCAAATATGAGACTTTTTGGAGACAAATTTGAAAAAAGCGTAATTGATATAAAAGGTGAAGTTTTACTTATACCAAACTTTACAATTCCCGCAATTACAAAAAAAGGCACCCGCCCTAATTTTCAAAATTCTATGGCTCCAAATGAAGCCAAAATTTTTTATGCTAAAATGTTAGAAGAACTAAATAAATTTCTTCCTACAAAAAGTGGAGTTTTTGGTGCTATGATGGAAATTAGCATTATAAATGACGGGCCTGTTACAATAATTTTGGAGGTCTAAAATGAAAAAAATTATTCTATTTTTACTAACTATTTGCGCTCTTTTTGCTTACGATATTAAAGAATTTGTAACATGTAAAGAAGTAAAAAATTTAACTCCTATAAAAATTACAGACACATTCACTACAAAAGACAAAAAAGTTTATGCATTTGCTTATTTCACTAATATAAAAGAAAACAGACTAATTGATTTTGTATGGGAAAAAGAGGTAAATGGTCAATGGAAACTGTATGCTGATATAAAACTTCCTATCTATTCAGGAATCAGATGGAGAACTTATTCATATATAACAATTAGACCTTTTTTTGTAGGTAACTGGAGAGTCAGTATTGTAGATGGAAGCAACACTATAGATTCAAGGGAATTTAAAATTATAGACAAAAATTTAACTAAAAACTCTCCCTAATAATCCTTGATACTGACTAAATACGTTCAATAAAAGAGCAAATTGTTTTACTTTATTTTGTCAGTGCCTAATCTTTTTTATACTCAATCTAAGAGGTCTGGCACCATTAAATCAATAAAAAGAAAAAAAGCGGAAGATTATTCAACTTCCGCATCGATTACGTCGTCATCTCCGCCTTTGTTTTGCCCCTGACTTTGTTGTCCGCCTTGAGCACCACCCTGAGCAGCCATATTCTGCGCCGCTTTTTGAAG
>JAMOSM010000004.1 GCA_027063075.1 Nautiliaceae bacterium
CCCTTATCGGGTCAAGTTGTATGAGACTCAACGAACTTTTAGAAATGTATGAAAATAATACCAAGTCTCAATCCCCTTATCGGGTCAAGTTGTATGAGACAAAGCTATAAAAGGAGGCAAAAATGACTAATAAAAGAGTCTCAATCCCCTTATCGGGTCAAGTTGTATGAGACAGTTAACTATTACGATTTTACGGACTTTTTAAAAGCATAAAAAAACTTAAATTTATCTTAAAAGAAAAAATCAAGCCAATATTACTTTTAAAAAGCTCCTTTTTAATAATTTTAAAACTTAAACAAAACTTAAACTATCAAACATCTTTTTTTAAATTTTATCTAATAATATACATCTCGTCAAGCAAATCGGCTCTTCCAAGCGCAATGCCGTAATCTTCTATTTCATAAATTCTCACATCATCCATATTATTATCTATAATCTCAGATATTTTAAAAGCAATATTCACCATCTCTTCTTTACTCATTCTAACAAAAAATAAAGAATATTCAATCCTAATTCCTACTTTTTCTAAAAGTTTAGCAACTTTCCTAAGCCTTTTATTGTCACTTACATCATATGCCACTATAAACTCTCGCATTTACTTCTCCTACTACATAGCCCTTTTCATCTATTAAAAAAACCTTTTTAATTTTTGCTAATCTATATAAAAATCTAAGGGGCACAGAGTTGTGAATTGAGACATAAAACTCTTTAACGTACCTATATCCAAGAATAAGCTCCCCTTCATCAACAATTATCACATATTCTTTTTTAGGATAAATTTTCGCAAATCTGTTTTTTATAATAACCCTTTTAGGGTCGAAATCTCTTTTTGAATTTTGAGAGTCTCTAAAAATTCTTTTATCTCTTTCCATAGCTCTTTCCTTTTTTCATCCCTTAATCTGTATTGAGTGTTAAAATCTCTTTTTTTAATTTTTTTTTCTTTAAACAATTCTAAAACAAATTTATCAATTTCACTTCTAAAAAGCTCTAAAATATCACTGCTTAGAGCATTATGATTTCTAAAAGGCTCATGCAAATAGCCTATTTGAGCGTCAAGTCCGTTTTTTATTATAATATTCGTAATTTCATAATAGACAATCGTATAAAAAAAACTCATTAAAGCGTTTACAACATCTTCCGGAGGCCTTTTGCTTCTATATCCTTTTGTAAGATTTTTATCGAACAAAGAAAAATATCTCTTAAAATATTCTCTCGCAAAAGCCCCTTCAATTCCCAAAACTTCATCAATATCCTTAGCTTTATCCAATCTTTTAAAATCAAATTCAATCTTTAAAAAGTTTCTTTTAATTTTTTCCTTTATTATCCACTTGGCAATTTCAATTCTTTTATTTAAAGCAAAAAACTGCTTTTTTCTAAGTTCCGCATTTTTTGAAGAAAATGGATAAATAAAACTAAACCCCCTGTTAAAAATTAAAATTGAAATGTCATGTTGAGTCAGTTTGGCAATAATTTTTGTATTAAGCTCAATATTTCCCGCCAAAATCAAGAAATCTATTTTTCTAAGAGGAATTTTTTTATCTTCGAAAACAAGCTGAGAATTTTGTATCTCCACTCTTCCTTTTTTATCTATAATAAGTCTATTCATACGATAATATCCCCCCTTTTAAACGTTATTCCTTTGGCTTTTCCTAAATACAAAAACTTTTTAACCTTAATAATATGGACTTTATCTTTTTCAAGGTTAATTATCCTGCTTAACCTAACAGCCACTTCTTTCATTTCATTTTTATTCAAAAGAGCTTCAACCACACTTTTTTGTCCTCCAAATGCAAAAGAATAAGCAACTTTTCTGGCTTTATGATTTCTCTTTGGAGTTTCAACATCATAAGCAATGATATACATCATATTACCTTTATTACCTTTTTTAAAAATATAACAAAAATAAAGGTCAAAAAATGTCGTTATAATTGTTTAACCAATTTTTCTAATTTTTTCTGAAGATATGAAGGAAAAACAATTTTCATATAAGGCAGCCATTTTTTAGCAAGAAATAAAATTTCTTCATCACTTGTTATATAATACCTAATTAAAAGTCCGTTTTCATCTTTATCTAAGATAGTCTGACTTTTTAAAAATTTTTTAGTTTTAAAAAATCTTTCAACCTCTTTATCAACTCTCACAATCACTTCAAAAGGCTTAATCTTAAACCTGCTAAAAAGAGATTGAAAATTGTATATGAATTTTTCCACTTCTTTATCTTTTTTAAATGTTTTTGAAGTGTCTTTTATATTTTTTATAAAATTTAATCTTAAAAATTTAAATCCATTATTCACATCATCATCACTAATCCCTACCAAATACCAGTTCCCCTCACTAAACACGATTTTATAAGGCTTAAACTTAAAAAAATAATTTTTATCACTTTCATAGGTTATCTGCACTACTTTTCTATATTTAATTGCGCTTTTTAGCTGTTTTAAAAACTGAGATTTTTTTAGTTCTTCAACGGGAGATTCTTTTACATAATAGACCTTCTCATCCACTATTCTTTTAAGTATCTTGTCTTCAACTCCTAAAAACTTTAAAAATTCAGGACTCATAGCGGCAACTATATGGGCAAACTTTTCAAAATCCTTAAATTCAGTTTTATCTATACTTCTTTTTCTAATCTCTTCAAATTGCGGAAATTTATAACATCCTTTTCTTGTTAAACAAATTTCAATATTATAAAATTCAGTTATGTCTTTAAGATATCTCTGAACACTTCTTTCACTTATTCCCTGATTCTTAGCCCAAGATTTTATACATACTTCCTTACCACTTTTTAAATCTTCCAATAACTTCAAAACTCTTTTAGTCTTCAATTTCAATCCTCCCAAGTCCAAAAGTCACCTGTTTTCCAACACCTATAATTTCACCAATTTTTAAAAGTTTATAAGAATTTTCATCAATATAATCGAGTTCAATTTTTCCAACTATCCCACCAAAATTCATACTTGTTTTTTGTCTATTTGAAAATCTCCTAAATTCTAAAAAAGAAAAATTCTGATTTTTTATTTGAAATTCAGGAGTAAACGGCAGTTTTTGTGGAATTTTATTTTGAAGTTTTAAATATCTGTGATAAATACTTCTTAAAACCGTTTCTACCTTAATACCATCTCTTACAAACCGATTATTCTCTTTTACCCTAAGAGGAGTTTTTAAAATAATATTTACCGTTGATTTAGACTTACTTATAGTTTCTTCTTGAAAATCCATCGGACTATTTTCAAACTTTTTAAACTCTTTGTCAAAAATTAACTTATCATTAAAAAAAAGCTTAAATTCCGGTTTTATCTTATTTTTTGTAATTCCTATTTCACTAAACGCTTTATAAATAGCACTTATCACATAAGGTGCTTTTTCGCTTGCCTCTTCAAAAAGAAAAATATTAAAATTCAAATCCCCTCCCTTTTCTAAGTTTAATCTGAATTTTGGATTAGAAGTTTCAAAAAAATCATAAAACAAACATCCCTCACTTGCAAAACAATCTTTACATGTTTTGCTTGGATTTATACACACGACTTTTTTAAGTCCCACCCCAAAAGCTCCCCTTACGGTAGAGCCTATAAACCTATAAGGTAAAACATAATCGCTCTTTAACGTTATTTTTGAATATTTCATGGGTTATCTCCTATCTTTCGGTTAATTCTTTAGAAATTTCTTTTTTGGGTTTTATTCCCGC
>JAMOSM010000005.1 GCA_027063075.1 Nautiliaceae bacterium
ATTATCAGGTCGCAATCCCGTTTTCCGGTCATTTTGTTTAAACTTGGCAAAAGAGATAAAGATGTAGTACGAGAGGTAGAAAGTATTGTCGCAATCCCGTTTTCCGGTCATTTTGTTTAAACAAGAGTTTTCTTGAAAAGGAAGCTCCACATTGGAGATTAAGTCGCAATCCCGTTTTCCGGTCATTTTGTTTAAACTTTGTAGAGCAAATTAGAATAAATTTTGATAGTCGCAATCCCGTTTTCCGGTCATTTTGTTTAAACTTAAAGGTGGAGCGCAAATTAGAATGAATACAGGAGGCGGGTCGCAATCCCGTTTTCCGGTCATTTTGTTTAAACTCTGTAAAACAATTCAAAAGAACCATCTGATTTTGTCGCAATCCCGTTTTCCGGTCATTTTGTTTAAACCGCTTAAGAGAGCAAAATAGAATGCTTGTGAAAAAATTAGTCGCAATCCCGTTTTCCGGTCATTTTGTTTAAACGCTCCAAAACTACTTTAATTTAGCGACTTTTGCAACCTTAGAGTTTGCTTATATGACCCCTTCCTTTTTTTTTTAAATTATTAAAACATCGTAATTTCAAACATCTCTTTAACTTTCAACAAATTTTAGCAAAAAATAGTAAATTTTGCAAATTTTTATAAAATTTGTTGAAAATTTAATTAGTTTTTTAAACGTCATTTTTTGACTTTAAATTTGGTAATAATTTAAAAAACTTAAAGGATAAAAGATGAGAGATTATAACATATTATTAAGCTTTAAAAAAGAAGCAGATATGAGGCAAAAAAGAGTTGAGCTAAAAAAGAGATATTCGAGGAAAATAAAACATAAAAAGGCTTTTTGTGAGAAAGAATATTTATATTAATGAAGGTGAGGTGAAAAGAGATGGTAATGCTCTTAGGATATGGGAGAGGAAAATACCTCTTAGTTTGATAGAGAATGTTTTTTTGTTTGACAGAGTTAAAATGAGCTTGAGTGCAAGGAATTTATTGCTTAGAAATAAGAGGATGATAATTTATATGAACGGTAAGTATGAGTTGGAGGGAGTTTTGTTGCCGGAGTTTTTAAGGAGTGATATGAGAAGGAGAATTTGGCAATATGAAAATAGAGAAAGCTTGGATTTGTCTAAATTTATTGTGTTAAAAAAGATTGAAGAAATAGAGAGAAGTTTTGGGTTGGAGCTTGGAATAATGAAAGCAAAATTAAGAAATGCTAATAAATTAAATGAAGTTTTAGGTATAGAAGGAAATGCAAGTAAATATATGTTTGAAATTTTTAAAAAAGAGCTTAGAAAAAGGGATATTAAAGAGTTTGTAAAAAGAGCTTATAATCCTCCACCAGATAGAATAAACGGGCTTTTAGGTTTTTTGTATACGCTTTATTATTCTTATGTTTTTAGTGAGATTATAGCAAATGGTTTTGACCCTTATATAGGATTTTTGCATCAAAAAAGAGGAACTCACGCCGTTTTTGCAAGTGATGTTATGGAAGAGGCAAGAGTTAAGCTTACATTTTTAGCTCTTTCTATTTTAGATAAAGTTTATCCGGATAAATTTGAAGAGAAGTATTTGTCCCTTGAAGGCAGAAGAGAAGTTTTGAGGGAATTTGATAAGTTTATAGAAAAGTATGAAAATAGTATTTTAAAAGAGTTTAAGGATATGGTATGTTAGTTTTTGTTACACATCCAAAATATTTTGATAAGAAAAATCTGTATAGAAAAAAAGTAGATTTGATTTATATTTTTAATTCAAAAAAACTTTTTAATGAACTTAATGAAAAATATAAATGTGTAAATATAGGAAGTGACGGCAAAATTAAAAATGAAAATTTTTTTCCGGAACCTGTAAAATATAAAGCGGTTACAAAAGAAAAATTTTTGGATTTAAAAATTGGAATTTATGCTTATTTTAAGAAAAAACGTCATAAAATTATGAGAAAGCATTATGTGATGTTAAGGGGTTGGAAAGATAACGAGTTTGAAATATTAAAATCTTTTGCCAAAAAAGCTTTAAAAAACAGAAAAGAGAATGAGGCTTTTGCTATGATTGATAATGCCATTCAGAGAAGTGTAGTTGATATTTTAGAACTCGAAAGAGGGAAAGAATATGTAGAAGAATTTTCAAAATTTATAATTTATCTGAATAATTATGCCCACTCTTTTTATAGAAGCTATATTTATTCGTTAGGTTTTAAAAGAGGTGAGGAAATTTTTGGAGATGTTTTTAGATACAGTTATTTTAATAAAGTAATGCTTTATTACAGATTTTGGAAGAGAGATATTTATGAAGGGAGGTTTCATTTTAATTATTTAAAGGTTTTAAGCAGGGTTTTTATTGAAAATATTCACAAAAATGATATTAAAAATTACATAGAAAAAAATATAGAATATTATAAGGAGAACGAATGGTTGTAATTGCATATGATATAAAAGATGAAAAAAGACTTATGAAAGTAGCCAAATATCTGGAAAGTCTTGGTATAAGAGCTCAAAAAAGTGTATTTGAAGCTGATATTGGAATTAGAAAAGCTAAAAATATTTTAGAAGGAATTAGGGAAATTATTGATGAGACTGAAGATAAATGCTTTTTGTTTAAGGTTTCTAAAAAAGAAGATATAAAAGCTTCAACTTCTGTTGAAAGGATATTTTAAATGAAAATTGTAGTAGCATATGATATAAAAGATGATAAAAACAGAAATCATTTAGCAAAAGAACTTTTAGTATTTGGAATACGCACTCAAAAAAGTCTGTTTGAATGTGAAGTGAGTGAAAAAGAGTTGAATGTTATAAAAAAAATTTTGAAAAAATATAGCGAAAGCGATGATTTTGTTACAATTTACAACATAAAAGGTGAAGTTTTAAGAATAGGGGATGTTGAGTATTTGGAAATAGATGATTTGGTTTTTTGAATTTATGGATTTTGTTGTGATATAATTAATTTTGATTAAATATTAATAAAATAATGGATAAGGTTAATAGAATATTATATAATATTGTTAAATAAATTAAGGGATTAAAATGAGTCAATATTTATATGGAGCGAGTGTGCAGGGGATTCAGAATTTTATTTTTAGTTCTAATGAATTAAGAGAGATAGTTGGGGCAAGTGAGATTGTAAAAGAGATTAATGAGATGTTTGGGAGAGAGTTTGAGGATAAAAAAGATGTAGAGATTTTACTAAATGCAGCGGGGAATATAAAGGCTGTGTTTAAAGATAAAGGGACTTTGGAAAAACACATTTTAGAGTTTGAGAAAAAGATAAGACAAAAAGCTTATGGTATTACGATCTCTCAGGCAGTTGTAGAATTTAGAGGTGAAGCAAAAGATTATTTAAAAGTATTAGAAGAGAAATTAAAAGTCCAAAGAAACAGACCAACAATTTCGCTTGATAGGTTTATTTCAATTATGGATTTAAGTCCTAAAAAGGGAAGACCGCTTTTTCAAAAGGCAAAAGAAGCTAACCTTGATAAAGCCTCTTTTCAAAAGAGAGTAAAATATAGCGAATGGTTTAGAGAAAAGTTAAAAGAAAATCCTGCTTTATTGACTAAAGAGTATAAAGATATTTCTCAGCTTTCAAATTTTAAAAATAAAATTGCAGTTATTCATATTGATGGGAACGGACTTGGTGAGCTTATTCCTAAACTTAAAAAAGAGTA
>JAMOSM010000006.1 GCA_027063075.1 Nautiliaceae bacterium
ATCCCTTTTTGTGACAGCAAATGTAATTATTGTGCTTTTAATTCTTACACAAACTTAAATCATTTAAAAAAAAAGTATTTCAATGCTTTAAAAACACAATTTTTAAACGAAAACCCAAAAGAATTTGAAACTGTTTTTATAGGAGGAGGCACTCCCTCAACGATGAGTATAAATTTTTATGAAAAACTTTTTAATTTACTAAACCCTTATATAAAAACTACAAAAGAAATTTCAATAGAGTGTAACCCAAACACCTCATATGAATGGCTAAAACATATAAAAGAACTTGGAGTAAATAGAATAAGTTTTGGGGTACAAAGTTTTAATGAAGAAAAATTAAAATTTTTAAACAGAAACCACTCCTCCTCTCAGGCAATAAATTCTATTGAAAATGCAAAAAAAGCCGGATTTAAGAATATAAACTTAGATTTGATTTACTCAACTACATTAGATACAAAAAAACTTCTCCAAAACGACTTAAAAACTGCTTTTTCACTGCCTATAACCCATATAAGCGCATATTCCTTAACTATTGAAAACAATACAAAATGGGAAGGAGACTATAGAAAAAGAAAAGAAGACGAAGAGCTTGAAATATGGTTTATTGAAAAGATAAAAGAAAAATTTGCTCAATATGAAATTTCAAATTTTGGAAAAGTATGTATTCATAACTTAGGATATTGGAAATTAAAAGAATATACAGGCATTGGTGCCGGAGCCGTTGGATTTAAAAAAGAAAATAAAACTTTTAGATATTATACCCAAATAAATGTTTATGAATACATAAAAAATCCAACAAAATACCAATATGAATATTTAAGCAAAAACGACTTAAAAAAAGAGAAAGTTTTACTTGGTCTAAGAAGCATTGTAGGATTTGATGAGAATATTTTAAATGAAAAAGAAAAAAAAAGAGTAGAAATTTTAATTAAAGAAAATAGACTATATAAAAAAGAAAACAACATATATTCAAAAAACTTTTTACTTGCCGATGCTATGAGTGCTTATATACTTGATTGATTACCAAGGAGCAATGGCGCTCCAAAACTTGGCAAACCAGTTTTGTTCTGTATATCTTTTTAAATCTCCCTGTGTTTCATAAGCTATTTTTGCATCTGAGATATATTTACTGTCAATTGTATTATCAGGACTGATATCTTCAGGTCTTATAACACCGCTTATTTTTATAATCTGTTTTTGTCCATCTACAAAAATTTCTCTTGTACCGTATATATAATAGTTTCCATTTGCTAAAATCTTAACTATTCTTGCACTGATTGTAGTTTCAAATTTTTCATTTCTCTGCTGAGCACCGCTTCCTTGAAAAGTTCTGCTTGAATTCATAGAAGGAAGATTTACACTAAGACCGGTTTTAGCCATTTTAGCCTCTTTCCCACCTATAAAAGCATTACCTCTAACACTCATATCAAAAAGACCTCCGACATCTGAATTTGCCTCATTTAATTTTTTACTTGCCTGTGAGCTTTGAGTGATTTGTTCTGTAATGATAACAGTTACCACATCATTTACCTGTTTTGCTTTAGTATCAGAAAAAAGATTGTCACCGTTAGTAAAAAGAGAGCCGGGATTTTGAATACTCTCTTTTTCCTTACTTGGCATCTCCTCTACATATTTTGGAGGAGTCATTGAGATTGTAGGGTCCATAGGATGAGTTGCACATCCTAAAAACATAAAAACCGGCAAAATTAAAAGCCTATTCAAAGCTAATCCTTTTTTAATCTAAAAAGCAAAAAGTGTTCCAGATACTCTATTCTGTCCCTGCTTTTTTGTTTTGTAATATAAGAGCTTCTTCGGCTTTTTTTTCTTGTAGAAAAAGAGATAATAAAAAAAGGACTTTAAAAAAAATTGACTCAGAGAAACTATTTTTTACCCTCTTTTAGTTCTTTTACGCCTTTTTTTATATTGTCAAGTCTCATAAAATACTCCCCTATTAAAAAGGCATCAACACCTTTTTTATGAAGAGTATCAATTACATTTTTATCAGAAATACCACTCTCAGCAACTTTTATTGCATTTTCAGGAATAAAAGACATAAGCTCATCGCTTAAATTCATATTCATCTCAAAAGTTTTTAAATCCCGGTGATTAAAACCTATAATATCCGCACCTACTTCTAAAGCCTTATCTAAATCCTCTTTATCGTGAATTTCAAACAAAACTTCAAGTCCTATATTTTTAGCAAACTTAAAAAGTTTTTTCAATTCATAAGTTTCTAAAGCTTTAGCAATAAGTAAAATAAAATCAGCACCTGCAGCATAAGCTTCGGCTATTTGAAACTCATCAACTATAAAGTCTTTTCTTAAAAGCGGAATTTTTGAAAATTTACTAATTTCTTTTAAATATTCAAGACTGCCTTTAAAAAAATGAGGCTCTGTTAAAATACTCATAGCATCCGCTGTTTCATTATACTCTTTTGCAATAGCTATAGGGTCAAAATCTTCTCTTATAACCCCTTTACTAGGAGAGGCTTTTTTAATTTCAGCAATAATTCTTATAGGATTATCAGGAGTTGATGTTAAAGCTTTTCTAACATCCCTAAATTCTCTTTTTACTTTTAAAAATTTATCAAAATCTTCTCTGTTTTTTCTTTTTAACAAATCCTCTTTTGTTTTTTGAACTATTTTTTGAAGTATCATTTTTCTCCTTTAAACATTCTAAAATTTTCTTTTTATGATAGTTAATCTCTTTATCATCCACATCAATACCCTTAATAATCTCCCAAGCTTCTTTACATTTACCTAATTTATAATATCCCCAGGCTAAAGAGTCTATATAATCTATATTTTGAGAATCCATTAAAAGAGCTTTTTGAACATATTCTATTCCCTCTTTTAGATTAATATCATATTTTATAAGAAGATAACCTAAAAAATTGTATAAATTCGCATTAGGATAAAATGTAACAAGATATTTAAGTTTTTTTACAATATCCTCAACCTCCTGTTTAGAAGGGTTTGAGGCATACATAAGCTCACAATATTTTAAAAGGTATCTGTTATCAGCTGTTTTGTTGTAAAGTTTAAGGGCAATAAATGCGGCTTTTTTATATTTTTTCATTTTTTCATACAAAAGCAAAAGATACTCATCTCCTAAATTATACTCTTCAATAAGTTTTTCAGCTTTTTTAAAATTTCTGTTTTCGATATAAATATTAAGGGCTAATATAAGATACTTCTGATTATAAATTCCTAATTTTTCATAAATAGTGGCTAAATTATCATAATCATAAAGGCTTTTATAGATATTTGCAAGTCTTATACAAACATCATATTCACAACCGTATAAATTAAGATGGGTTCTAAGATAAGCTAAAGCTTCATTATATTTTTTTAATTTTATCATTAAATCAACCATTCTCAAAAGATTCTGTTTTGAGGGGTTTAAAGCATAAAGAGACTTTAAATAATTAAGAGCTTCATTATATTTTTTTTCTTTCAAAAGAATATAACTCATCATTGAATAAAAAAATTCATCTTTTTCATTTAATTTTTCTAAAAGCAGTTTCTTAGCTTCCTCATATCTTTTCTCTTTTAATAAAGAAAAAACAGCATATTTTAAAACTTTTTTATCATCCGTATTTTTTGCAAGTTTAATAACCTCATCATATTTTCTCATATAAAAT
>JAMOSM010000007.1 GCA_027063075.1 Nautiliaceae bacterium
TGTATTAAACAGCGGTGATGGGGTTGTAATTGAAATAGAGGGTGAAAAAAAAGATAAGTTTTTAGATGAACTTCAAAAAAATCTGCCTCCTCTTGCAAAAATAGAAGAGATTAAAAAAGAAGTTTTGCCTTTAAAAGGATTTACTACTTTTGAAATAGCCATATCTAAAAATTCAAAAAAGACAACTTCCATATCCCCTGATAAGTCCATATGTCAAGATTGTATAAATGAGATGTTTGATAAAAACAACAGACGTTATTTATATCCTTTTATAAACTGTACAAACTGCGGTCCAAGATATACCATTATTGAAAATATTCCTTATGACAGGCGTAATACTTCTATGAAAAAGTTTGAAATGTGCGATAAGTGTTATCAGGAATATACAAATCCTCTTGATAGGCGATATCATGCGGAGCCAATCAGCTGTTATGAATGCGGACCAAAGCTTAGTGTAAAAGATAAATTTGAAGAAATTAAGTTTAACAGTGAAATTGAAAAAATAAAATTTATCGCTTCTAAAATAAAAGAGGGTAAAATTATTGCCATAAAGGGTCTTGGAGGATTTCATCTTGTATGTGATGCGACAAATGAAAAAGCTTTAAAAGAGCTAAGAGAGAGAAAAAAAAGACCATCAAAACCTTTTGCTATGATGTTTAAGGATTTAAAAACTATTAAAGAGTATTGTAAGATTACAGAAAATGAAGAAAAACTTATAACCTCTTATGAAAAACCGATAGTATTGGTTAAAAAGAAAAAAGAACTTTTTCTTATTGCAGATAAAATAGACAGATACGGAGTATTTTTGCCATATACCCCTTTGCATTTACTTCTTTTTGAATTTATTGATTTTCCAATTGTGGCTACAAGTGCGAATATTTCAGATGAACCTATTATAAAAGATTCTAAAGAGCTTGTTGAAAAACTGGGAAATATGGTTGATTATGTATTGGATAACAACCGAGATATTGTAAATGCATGTGATGACAGCGTGGTTCAGGATGTTGAGGGGGAGAGGATTGTAATGAGATGCGCAAGAGGATATGCTCCTTTGAGTTTCAGAACTAAAAACTTTTTAAATATTTTAGGAGTGGGGGCTAATCAGAAAAATACCATTTCTCTTGCGTTAAAAGACAAAGTTATTTTATCTCCTCATATAGGGGATTTAAAAACGCTTGGAAGCGTTGAGTATTTTGAAAGAACCATTGAAACTTTCAGAAGGCTTTATGAATTTAATGAAGATATTATTATCTGCGATAAACACCCGCTTTATGAATCTACAAAATGGGCAAAAAAACAGAATAAAAGAGTATATCAAATTCAACACCATTATGCTCATGCTTTAAGTGTAATGTTTGAGCACAATTTGGATGGTGATTTTTTATGTTTTATATTTGATGGCACTGGGTATGGGGATGATGGTACTATATGGGGAGGAGAAGTCTTTGTTGCAAATAGGCACACTTATAAAAGAATTCATCACATAAAGCCTTTTAAGTTAATAGGCGGAGAAAAAGGAATTAAAAATCCTGCAAATATGGCGGTTGCTTTAATTGATGAAGAGTTTGCGATAAACTATTCAAATGCAAAAATAGCAAAGGCTTTGGCTAAAGGTCCTTTTCCTTTTACAAGTTCAATGGGAAGAGTGTTTGATATAGTGGCGTTTTTAGGAGGTATGATTGAAAAAAATGAGTATGAAGGTTTAAGCGGTCTTATAATTGAGAGGCATTACAATCCTTTAATAAAAGAAGCAATAGAGCTTGAGGTTAAAAAAGAGATTGATTTTAAACCTCTTTTTAATTTTGCCGCAAAACATAAAGGTGATTTTGAAAAAATTTCAAGTGTGTTTTTAAATTCTGTTGTTTTAATGATAAAAAATATTTCAAAAATGTATGATATGCCTGTAATTGTAGGAGGGGGCGTGTTTCAAAACAAAACACTTCTTGCAATGGTAAAAAAAGAGATTTCTGTTTATTTTAATAAAGAAATTCCTTTAAATGATGGAGGAGTTAGTATAGGACAGGTTGCGTGGGGTATATGGAATTTGTGATATAATTATGAAAAAAGGCAAAAGATGAGGTATTTAATTTTATTTCTTATGGCAGCTGTTCTTTTTGCAAAAAATATGGTTATAGGAAGCGGGGGAGTAGGAGGGAATTATTATAAAGTGGCTCAGGATATTGTAGATTTTTGCAGGGAGGATATTAAGAAAAAGTATGGATATGATTTAGTTAATAAATCAACAAAAGGTTCTGTTGAGAATTTAAACGGACTTTTAAAAAAGAAACTTTCCCTTGGGTTTGTGCAAGAAGATGTCTATTTTTATTTTAAAAGAAGAGACCAGCTTAATACAATAGAAAATAAAACAAAAATGCTTTTTCATCTTTATCCTGAGTATATTCATATATTAATTCCTAAAGGATGGAAACCTAAAAGCAGCGGTTTTATGAGTCTTTTTGAAAATCTTTTTAATACCCATAAGGATATTTCAATTTACAGTTTAAAAAACCAGACTGTTTATGCAAAAGGGGGAGCGTTAGTTTCTGCAGAAGCCCTTTCTTATTTTTTAGGACTTAATTTAAAAATTTTAGATGCTTCAAAACATAAAGTAGACGGTCCTTTTATTTTTGTAACAGGAAGCGGAGATGAGAGGATTCAAAAAATGTTAAGCGGCGGTAAATGGATGCTTTTGTCTTTTAACGGAAATGAATTAGCAAACAAAGTAAGTTTTTATAAACCCGCTGAAGTTACTTATATAGTTGATGGTAAAGCTGTGAGTGCAAAAACTGCCGCGGTTATGAGTAATGTTTATGCAAGAAAATATAGAAGCAAAAAAAGAAAAGAGGCTGTTGAGGCTGTAAAAGAGTGCGTAAAATCGAAAATAGATGAATTGATTGATGATGGTGAATCTGATAAATGGACTATAATTCAACAAACAAATGGATGGGGTGATGAGTAAAAGTACAAAAATTTTAATAGCTCTTTTAATTTTAATAGGTATTTTTTCTATAGGGGTTATTGTTGTGTCTTCTTTTTCCACAACTAATCAAACCCCTTCTGAAAATTATACACAACCACCTTTTTAAAGGATAAAAATGAGCGAAATTGTAATACCTGAAATTATTGAAAAAGTAAAATCAAATTCTCTTACTAAAATTCAGGATGAATATAAAAAAGAGATAGAAGAGTTAAAAAAACCTCCTTCTAATATAAAAAGATATCTTCTTTTTTTTGGAATTAGTTTAATTTTAGTTTTTTTAGCCTCTCTTGTTGCTAATCAGATAATAACAGGTTCCGTAGCTTTAATTGTTGGATTTGTAGCTATTGTTATTTTAGGTTATGGAATTAAAACTTTAAAAGCCTTAGACCCGGTAATTGAAAAAAAACTGAGAAACCAAAAAATGAAAATGCTTATAGAAGAGGCACAAAGAAGGACAATTGAAACTATTTCTAATTATGTGTTAGCGCTTGATGAATATAATAAGTATGCAAAAAAGTTAAGAAATAAAGTTGATGCAATGATTTCAAAGTATAAAGAAAAACTCCAAAACAGCAGTGATGAGTATTTACAAAATGAG
>JAMOSM010000008.1 GCA_027063075.1 Nautiliaceae bacterium
AAATTTAAATTAAAAGAGAAGTATAAAAATTTACAGCTTGGGAAAAGGCTTAAGGGAATAAAATGAAAATAGGAATATATGGAGCTGGATTATTTGGAGAAGTGTTTTATAGGGTTATATCCAAATATGAAAAGATAGATTTTTTTATAGATAAGTATAAAACAGGAACATTACATGGTATTAATATAATAAAACCAAGTAATATCAAAGAAGATGTAAAGATATATAACTCTGTTGCTGCTTATGAAGATGAAGTGAAAAAAGAACTTGATGTTATTAGTTTTGTAGATACTTTATCGCTTTATCCAAATATTATAAAAAACTTCTATAATGATGGATATTTGTGGTTACAAGGGAAGCTTCTAGATGATAAGCTAAAAGAAGTTAGAAAACTTTTAAATGATAAAATAAGTTTAGATTTTTTTGATAATTGGGTTAAATTTAGAGAAACATTTGATATGAAATATTATCTATATCCTACTAATTCTCTTGAAGAGCAGTATTTTATAGATGAATTTAAACATTCTGAAAGATTTGTTGACTGTGGCGGTTTTACAGGGGATACAATCAGCGCTTATTACAGATACAATAAAGGCAGGATAATCAGTTTTGAACCTGACCCTACAAATCTTAAGAAATTAAATAAAATTGCAAAAAATAAAGATGTATTGGTTTATCCTATGGGAGTTTTTGATGAAACTAAGATTTTAAAATTTAAATCATGCGGAAGTGGTGGAAGTTTATGTGAAGAAGGGGATATTTTGGTTCCTGTGACAAGTTTGGATGAGACTATATATAATTTCAGACCCGATTATATAAAAATGGATATAGAAGGAGCTGAAATCGAAGCCATTAAAGGAACAAAAAATATAATCAAGGATTTTTCGCCAAATCTTGCTATTTCTATTTATCACAAAGCGAGTGATTTATGGGAAATACCACTTCTTATAAAAGAGTTAAATCCCAATTATACATTTAAGATAAGGTCTCATAGTTATTTTTGGTTTGAGACTATTCTTTATTGTAGGGTAAAGTCATGAAACTCGGATTTTTAGGAGGCGGAATTGATTCTATTGCCGGTCCTGTTCATATGATTGCTTCACAGATGGATAAAAAATTTAAAGTAATAGGGGGAATATTTAGTGCTAATAAGGAAAAATCAAAAATAAGCGCCAAAAAATACGGTGTAAAAAATTATGAAAATATTGAAAATATGGCAAAAGAAGTTGATGCGATTGTTATACTTACACCTACACCTAATCATTATGAGAACTTAAAAGAAGTGTTAAAATATGATGTGAATGTTATTGTGGATAAACCTTTGGTTGCAACATTTGAGGAAGCGAAAAATATTAAAGATTTTTTGCAAAATAAAAATGTTGTGGTAACACATAATTATAGTGGTTATCCTTTAGTCAGGGAAATAAGAGCGCTTGTAAAAAATGGTATTTTAGGTAATATAAAAAAGGTAAAAGTTAATATGCCACAAGAGAGTTTTTTTAAACCTTTAAAACCGGGATATCCTCAAAAATGGAGGCTTAAAGATTTAGATATTCCTACTATTGCACTTGATTTGGGAGTTCATACGTATCATTTGGCAAGATTTGTATTAAATAGGGTTTTTAAGCCGTTTTTTTGTGAAAAAAATTCTTTTTCAAAATTTGATGTAATAGATGATTGTATAGTGCTTGCTAAGAGCAATGATATTTTAATTGAACTTTCTTTTTCTAAAATATCGCTTGGAAATTCAAATCCCTTATATATTGAGGTTTACGGGGATAAAGCGGGTGTAAAATGGTCTCAGGAGGATTTTGAAAATTTATATCTAACTTATTCAAACGGAAAAAAAGAGATTTTAACAAGGAGTTTTGCTTATTTTGAAGCAAATAAAGCCAGATATCAGAGAATGGCGCCAGGGCATCCTAGTGGATTTATTGACGCATTTGCAAATCTTTACAGTGATATATTTGATAAATTTAATGGATTAGATAATGAATTTGTAAGCGATGCAAAGGAGAGTATAGATAGTATATTGTTTTTTAAGGAGGCGTTATGTTAGAGTTTTTTAGAAATTATTTAAATAGTATTAAAGAATTGAATTTAAATGATGAAGAACTTTTAAATTACCGATATCTTGATAATCATTTGGATTCATTCGGGATAATTCAGTTTATTATGGCAGTTGAAGAAGAATTTGGGATTACTTTAACTCCTGAAGATACTGAAAGTGAAGAGTTTAGAACTATTGGTGGGGTAATAGAAATTATAAAAAGGAAACTTTCTCAATGAAATATACAAAAAAAGATATTGTAAATGCTTTAAAAAGTGTTGGGATACAAAAAAACGATACGGTGTTTTTTTCGACATCTCTTGGAATGGTCGGTATTCCTCCGTCTTTTGTAAAGAGCCAGGATGATTTAAACGCTCTTTTTTTAGATGCCATAAAAGATGTTTTGCCTGAGGGGAATATAATAGTTCCTACGTATTCTTATACCTTTGGTAAAAGCCTTGCAAGCAATCTTGCAAATTTTACCCGTAATATACCGGCTGAAATAGGACCTTTTCCGAATTATGTATTAAAACAAAGTGATGCAATTAGAAGTATTGATCCGTTTATGTCTGTAGTTTGCATAGGAAAAGGTTGTAAAAAATTATTAAGCAATCTTTCAAATGTTTCATATGGAGAAGGCAGTTTTTTTGAAAAACTTGTAAATATTGAAAATTCAAAATGTTGCAGTATAGGGCTTGGTCCTAATTGGACGCCTTTTATACATTATGCCGATTATTTAGCAAAAGTTCCTCACAGATATGATAAACTTTTCTGGGGTGAAATTAATGGGGTTAAAACTCCTTGGATATACAGTGTAAGGTTTGTAGGAGATGAAAGTTATCCGTATGCTCATGTTGCAGGGCGTGAAGCGGAAGCGGAAGGTATATGGAAATATAAAGAGCTTGGCAGAGCCAGGGTTTATGCGGCAAGCTGCAAAGAATATTTTAATTTTGTGATAAAAAAATTAAAACATAATCCATGGTATCTGGCAAAGGGGCCAGCAATTGATGTTATTGTAAGAGAAAAAGATAGGGTTAATTATCTGGATATAGGCGGTGATTATGTTACGGGAGAATGGATAGGGGATTTTTTAGTACCTGAGAGGTGGAATTATAAAGAAGCTTGTTTAATAGGGGAAGACGGTAGGATTTATTCCACAACTCCATGGATACATTCGTTGAGTATTGAGAAAGAATTAAGCTATGAAGAAGTTAAAATTCATACAAGCTACTATCCTAAAAACGTTTTTTATAACAGAGATTTTGGTTTTGTAATAAAAAATAAGCTTCCAAAACAAAAATATAAAGCCGTTATAAAAAGCGAATTCGGTAAAGGAAAAATGGCTGTAAAAAGGGATTTTGCTTTTGTGGAAGAATGGGTGGATATTGAAAAATACAATGAACCTAAAAAAAGAGTGTTTGAAAAAGGATACTTTTAATTAACTGA
>JAMOSM010000009.1 GCA_027063075.1 Nautiliaceae bacterium
AGTGGCTGAAGGATGTTGTCATTGTGGAATTTTCTGTAACCCTCAGAAGTGTGAAGAGATAAAAAAGGAGCTTAATGAAAACGCCTGATATTAATTCGCCTGAGTTTCAGCAGGAATTTTTAAAAACTGAAAAATTTGCCCATAAAACAGTAAAACACTTTAGCTGGGCTTTTCATCCTGATGAGGAGATAGTTGAGAGAGTTTTAAAAGGACTTACAAACAATAAAATTATGTATGGGAAAAGGTTTTGCCCTTGTTTTCCTGTTATTGAAAAAGATGGGAAATATGTAAGTGCTGATAACAGAATATGTCCTTGTTCTCAGGCTATAAATGATGAAATTCCAAACAAGGGAGTTTGTCACTGCGGAATTTTCTGTTCGCCTGAATTTGCTAAAAACTATAAAAAAGAACATCCTCAAAAACATCAAGAAATTGAAGGTTTGAGTATAGGAGAGCTTGAAGAACTTCTTAATAAAGAACAGATTTTAGGAAATGAACTTGAAATACTTCTAAAAGCAAGAGAGAAAGGATTAGTTGATTTTGAACTTATTGATATACGTGAGCCTTTTGAACATCAGATGATGAGAATAAAAGGAACTGATAAACTGCTTCCGATAAGTAGGGTTCAGTATGATTTAGATGAGTGGATGAAATTAAAAGATAAAAGAATAATAATTTATTGTCACGTAGGAAGTAGAAGTGCTTATTTGCAAAGAGCTTTAGAGCAGCAGCTTGGGTTTGATAAGGTTGGAAATTTAACTTATGGAATTGCTGATTATTTTGGGGACATTGAAAGGGGATAGATGTTTGTTTTAGGCATTCCTGTAAAAGATGAACTCTGTGTGCCAAGTAAAGAGGCACAGAGTTTTGCAAAAGTTTTTGTAAAAGACGGACAGATTGAAAAAATTGAATATGTTAATAACAGGGATGATTTATTAGGAAGTGTCCATTTTTTTATTACACCAAAAGAGGAGTATGTGTTTGATTTTCTTGAAAGGGGGGCAGAGCCCCTTGTTACCCCCAGAGAGCAAATGAGTGTAAATGATGTGGTAGAAGCGTTTTTATTTAAAGAGCTTTACTCATATGGGAGTATTTAATGAAAAAAGAGATTATAAAAGAGATAATAGATAGTATAAGCAAAGGAGATAACCCAAGAATTGCCACAACAAACAAAAATGTTTTTGACGGGGAGCTTTTAGAAGGGGATTTTAATTATAAAAGATATTTTCATTTTATTATTGTTGATAAAAAAGAGGATATAAAACCTTATTTCAGGGCTTTGAGAAATGGCGGGTATTTAATTTCTTTAGTCAGATATAATGAGGAGTATCTTCAGGATGTAGGATTTTCAGCCATTAGTGAAATTGATGGAATTCAGATTATTAAAAAGGTTCATTCCTGGAATGACTGGTAAGGAGAATATATGTTTTTAAAAGCCGCTTATGAGGTTGTAAGAAAAAGAGATGAAAAAATTAACGGTTATTTTAAAAAATGCCCTGAAGATATAAGAACTCTTTTTGAAGAAATTTTAAAAGAGCTTGGGCTTGAAATTAATGAAGAAAATCTGTTGGCTTTAAAAAAGAGGTTTTTTCATTTAAGAGAAGATAGTATTATAAATCTTTTAAGAAAAGGAAATTTCTCAAAAGAAGAGATTAAAGAGATTCAGCTTGATTTATATGAGCTTACAAAGAATTTCTGGTTAAAAGAACATAAAAAACTTATAAATGAACTATCGGCTTTTGTAGGTCCTTTTTATAGTGAAATTCTTAGAGGTGTACATAAAATAGGAATAGCTTTTTCAAAATGGCAGCCACATTGGACTAAACATATTATTCATACGGTAAATGAAGAATTAAGCCTTGAATTTGCTGGAGATGAAGCAAAAGTTATGGCGTTTTTATTAAATAACGATTTATTAGATAAAGATGAAAACGGTGTTTATGAGAGATGTTATTCTGTTTTAGTAAAAACTGAGAGTGGAAAATATGTTGTTAAATGTTATGCAGATGTTTTTGAAGAAGAGGTTAATGAAGCCCTAAAAGCTATTGATGAGCTTATTTTAAATCTTGAAAACCTTGAAGATGAATATAAAATTAAGTGGATTTTATATTTTAATGCATTAAAAACTGCCCTTCTTGAAAAAAATCCAAAAGATGCTTATAAAAAATGGGCGGATGTTGATAGGATATGGATGGATATAAAATCTCCTATTCAAGTAGGGCATCCGCTTGAATATTATGAAGATAAATTCCGCAAAGCCGTTGCACTTGAACTTGATGTTAGAATTAAAAATCCTAATTTAAAAAGCAGAGTAAAAGATGATATTGTAAATATGTATAAAAAATACTGCAGAAATGAAAAGCTTTTAAAAACCTCACTTAGCAATATTGAAAAAACTCAGCTTTATATATCAACTCCTGCTACATTTTATGGTGCTGAGTTTAACGGACTTTTTTCAGCTCAGGTTGTACCAAATGATGAAGATGTAAGTCTTGAAAAGGGTAAAAAGATTTTTGCTTTTGTAGATAAGGTGTATGAAGATATAAAGGCAAGACCAAAAATGGCACTAAGTTATGAGATTTTAGGTAAAAATTTTATGGATAAATTTTATAAAGACCTTGAAGATAAAGAAAAATTTATAAAAGTTTATGATATTACGACTATTGGGCACGAATTTGGTCATATTTTATGGGTTGATAGTGAGAGTGAAAAGGTTATGAATAAATCGGGGATGTTTAAAAATATTGAAGAGTTTAAAGCAACAACCGGCGGACTTATGGCTTTTTTTGAAAATGAAGATAAAGATTTAATAGATGCTATTTTAGATGATACCATTAAAAGAGCGGTAGGACTTGTTGCGTGGATGGAAGTTGATGAGGTGTTGCCTTATTATATTGAGGGGCTTATTCACTTAACGGGTCTGTTTGAAAGCGGGGTTATTGATTTTAACGGTACAAATCTTGAATATGATTACTCAAAATATGATAAACTTAAAAATTGGTATAAAAATACTTACTTAGATTTAGCTGATATTTATGTAAATAAAAAAGACGCAAAAGAGTTTTTAGATAAATTTGTTTATAAAGATAAAAATTTTTATCCTCTAAACAAAAAAACTGATGAGTTTGTAAGGTATTATTATAAAAGATATCAAGAAATTGGAGATAAGATTTATAAAGGGTAAAAATGCAAAAGCTTGATTTAAGTGTAGAAAACATAAAAAGACTTAACGATAAATGTCAAGCCCAAGATAAACATCTTTATGAGTTTTTAAAGGATGAATATCCAGAACTTAGTACAGAAGAGAGACTTAAATATTTTGCAACTGTTCTTAATGACCATTTTGAAGATTATGAGTTTGACGAAAAAGCTGAGCGTCACAAAGAAGATGGATATTCAATTGTGAAATTTTGGCCAAAGGGGGAGTGAAAAATAAAAATTTTTTGCAAAAGAA
>JAMOSM010000010.1 GCA_027063075.1 Nautiliaceae bacterium
TATTGTTTCTTTGTGCAATGTTAAAAGTCTGCACCATTAACGCTAAGGTGTCTTGATCTAAAAAGTTATTAAAGACCTCTTTTGTTATCGCTTTATAACACCCCTTTTCACCCTTACCACCACGAATCAGTTCAAAACTCTCAGGAAAATACTCTTTGATAACATCAAGATCTCTACGGATTGTTTTTTCACTTTTTTTAAACCACATATCATCGTTTTGTAAAGCATCAATACAAACTTTTTGCCCACTGTTAAATCTTTTTAAAAGTTCTAAAACTCTCGCTGTTTGATTGGTTGTCATAACACACCTTCAAATTGTTTTAGGAAATTATAACTTTATTTTTGGTCATATTTTGTCTAATGGTAATATTAATAGCTTTACTAAGTGATAAAATTTTTGTTAATACTGTAATGTAAGTAAAATTAAATCCAGAAAAAGATATACTTTTTTCTGGAAAAAATAAAAAGGAATTGCTCTAATGAAGCTCTATGATAAGGTATTTTATTTCATTATTGGACATGGTAGGGGGTGGGCATTCTCTCCAAGTGATTTACTTGAAAAATTTACTAGGCAAGAGATTGATAGTACTTTATCTGACTTAACAAAAAATAAAAAGATTAGAAGAGTAGCAAGGGGGATATATGATTACCCTAAATATAGTGATTTTTTGAAAAAAGAGCTTAGCCCAGATATAGAGCAAGTTGCTCGTGCATTTGCAAGAAAATTTAACTGGAAAATAGAAGTTAGTGGTGAAAGTGCATTAAATATCTTGGGCCTATCTACACAGGTAGAGGGTACATATGTTTATCTTAGTAGTGGTCCAAATAAAACTTATACACTTTATGATGGTACAACTATTAAATTTAAAAAATCTGCATTAAAAAATATTGGTTTTAAACATAAAGAGAGTTCATTACTTGTTCAAGCTCTTAAAAATCTTGGTAAAGAGCATATTAATGATGAAATAATTTTAAAAATCAGAAAAAGAATTGATGAAAAACTTTACAAAAAGATTTTAAAAGATACAAAAACCTCTACAGGCTGGATATATGAAGTTATAAAAAAAGCTTTGAAAGAAGAGAAAGAACATGAATAATATCGCAAAATTATCTCAAAAAGAGAGGCAAGAATTATTTTCAGAAACTGCCAAAATGATGCAGACAACAAGTGCAATTATTGAGAAAGATTTTTGGGTTGTATGGATACTAGATAAAATATTTTTGGATGAGAAGTTAAATAAAATATTAATGTTTAAAGGTGGTACAAGTCTATCTAAGGTGTTTAACCTTATTGGTAGGTTCTCTGAAGATATAGATTTGATTCTTGACTGGAATATTGTTACCAATGAAGATCCTAATGAACAAAGAAGCAAAACGAAGCAGAGTAAATATAATAAAAAGGTAAATGAAAAAGCAAAAATATATATCAGCGATGAACTTTTACCTACCATCTCTGAGCTTGTTGCTCCATTATGTAGTTGTAAAATAGATGAGGATGATGCGTTTAATATCAATGTTTCATATCCTACAACATTTGATGACAGATATTTAAGACCTGAGATTTTACTAGAAATCGGTCCATTAGCTTCATGGTTACCATATAATAGTTTTGAAATAACATCTTATGCAGCAAAGTACTTTCCAGAGCATTTTAAGAAGAGTAAAACTTATGTAAATGCTATTGTAGCTTCAAGAACATTTTGGGAAAAGGCAACGATATTACACCAAGAAGCAAATCGAAGTGAAGAAAAACCATTGCCTACAAGGTACTCAAGACATTATTATGATTTAGCAATAATGGCAAAATCAGATGTTAAAATTGAAGCGCTTACAGATATGGAACTCTTAGAGAAAGTTATTGATTTTAAAAATAAATTTTATCCTGCTTCTTGGGCTAAATTTGATGAAGCTAAACCTAATACCCTCAAACTGGTACCACCAGAATATCGTTTAGAAGCATTAAAGAAAGATTATAAATCAATGGAACATATGATTTTTGATAAGAAACTTACATTTGAAGAAATTGTAAAAATTCTAAAACAGCTTGAAATTGAAATAAATAATATTTAAAATAATTTTTCTATTTCTAAATTAGCAGTTTTAGATGCCTCTTTATGATTAACAGTCAGATAAAATTGGTTTACAGTATCTAAATTTGTATGACCTAGTGATGCAGATAAAATTGTATTTGCAATTCCATGTTCCCCCATAGCACTTACTAAAATATGTCGAAAATAATGCATTGTTAACTTTTCTATTCCGGTTGCTTGTTTTATTTTTTCAAGTTGTCTTTTTGGAGAATAAAGTTCTTTTTGAGTCTTTGGCGACTTGAAAATTAATCCTTGCCATTCATCAGTAATTTGTAATAAAGCATCTTTTATGACACCAGGCAAGTCATAATTCTGATCTATCCCTAGCTTATTGTATTGGGCTAAAATAGTATATGAATTATGCTCAAAATCAACTTCCTCCCAATGAAGAGTTCTTATCTCATTCCATCTGCGTCCATATAAAGCAAACAAAAAGAGAGCTCTATAAAATGGATCATCATGAAAAATATTTGATATTTCTTTATATAAAGTTGTAAATTTTTGAGTTGCATTCTGAACCATTTTTTTATTGCGATGCTGCTTAGGTGATTTTATAATCGGAATTTCTGGGATAACTTTATTTTCATATGCATACATCAGTATAGGTTTTAAAATTTGGACTAAAACTTTCTTAATACTTCTAGGACTACATCCGTTAAGTGTTTGCTTTGAATGACCTTGTTTTTCCATTGATTTCCGCAGGGAATCTATATCAACTTGTCGGACAAGTTTTATTTTTTTATTTCCTATACCATTTTTACAATAAAGATTATAAGTGTCTTGTCGATTTTTTGTCCAAGCTGAATCTTCACATGCTAGCTTAAAATAAATTTCAGCGACTGTGTTTAAAGTGCTATTTTCATTGAAATTAATGCCTTCATTTACTTCTTTGTTTTTTTCGAGTATAAGTTGAGCTTTCGCATTGGAAATTCTGGTCCTCTTATCCCATTGCTTTTTTGAATAATCCAAAACTTTTTGTTTTGATTTTCCATTGAACTTAAAATTGAGATAAAATTTAGTATAATTCTCATTCGCTTTTATACCAGTTTCTACTTTTTGTGTAAATTGTGTTCTATCAACAGCCATTGTCAACCTTTATTATCTAAAAGTATAGGACATACTTTGGGACATACTTTTATGAGAAGCATTATACACTGAAAAGAATTAATAAAAAAATTAAAAGCCTATATATAGGCTTTTAGGAGCTAAAAAGAACTCTAAGGAAAGATATGAATTATGCTTGCGGTACCAGCGGTCACACGTTCGAATCGTGTCGGGCGCACCATCTACAACCCCCTAAACAACGAACTTTCCAAAGATTTTTTAAAGTGACTTATTTTTTAAG
>JAMOSM010000011.1 GCA_027063075.1 Nautiliaceae bacterium
ATTTCTTCCTGCTTCCATTACAGCCGCGGCAGCGCCTTTTTTTGGATCAATATAACAAAATCTTGCGTTACAATCAGCACTCATTCCAAGAAACTTACCATTTTCTTTTACTCTAATTACACTACCGTCAACCCTTTTTGTATCAACGGTGTTTGTCTGCACCATACTATCATACTGTTCATAAATCCACGCCTTATCAATAACTTCACTCTCAGCCATTAACTTCTCAAAAGCTTTTTGAGGATTAATTCTTGGAATTTGAATGTTTTTAATCTCTTTTAAATACTCAGGCTCTTTTACAGGACGGCAAAGTTCTGGCGCTTCTTCTGTAATAGGAGCTACAGGAATATCTGCAACTTTTTTTCCATACCAGAAAAGCTCAACTCTACCGGTATCAGTAACCTCTCCAATAACCTCAGCATCAAGGTCATATTTTTTAAATATTTCAATTACTTTATCCTCATACCCTTTTTTTGCGCATATAAGCATTCTCTCTTGAGATTCACTAAGCATTAATTCATACGGATTCATTCCCTCTTCTCTCATAGGCACTTTGTCAAGCTCAAGCTTAAGTCCGCTTCCGCTTTTTCCGGCCATCTCAAAACTTGAAGAAGTAAGCCCGGCTGCTCCCATATCCTGAATTCCTACAATATAATCAGTTTTAAAAAGCTCTAAGCACGCTTCCATTAAAAGCTTTTCAGTAAAAGGGTCACCCACCTGAACGGTAGGTCTTTGGTCTTCATCACCTTCTTTAAAACTGTCACTGCTCATTACAGCTCCGCCAAGCCCGTCACGTCCTGTTTTACTTCCAACATAAATTACCGGGTTTCCCATCCCCTCAGCTTTAGCATAAAAAATCTCATCCTGAGGACAAATTCCAAGTGCAAACGCATTTACTAAAATATTTCCTTTATAACTCTCTTCAAAAGCTGTTTCTCCCCCGATTGTAGGAACACCTACACAGTTACCATATCCGGCAATTCCGGCTACAACCCCACTTAAAAGGTGTCTATGAAGTTTTGCTGTTTCATCATCTCCTTTAATGTGGGCAAACCTTATGGCGTTAAGGTTTGCAACCGGTCTTGCCCCCATTGTAAAAACATCTCTCAAAATTCCACCAACACCTGTAGCAGCCCCCTGATACGGCTCAATAAAACTTGGATGGTTATGGCTTTCCATCTTAAAAACAGCAGCCATTCCATCACCGATATCAATAACCCCTGCATTTTCACCAGGTCCTTGAATAACCCACGGAGCTTCGGTTGGAAATCCTTTTAAATAACATTTACTTGATTTATAAGAACAGTGCTCACTCCACATTGCAGAAAAAATACCAAGCTCTACCAAATTAGGCTCACGCCCAAGAATTTTTACGATATGCTCATAATCTTCTTTGCTTAATTTATGCTGAGCCAAAATTTCATCAAGTTTTGATTTATCAATCTCCATATAACCCATATTCGACCTTTTTTATTTGAATTTTACCATTAAAATTCAATATTCTCAATATCTTTTTTTTCACTGAGTTTTACTATAAGCTCTTGAGAAAAGAGTTTATGACAGTTTGGACATCTTGTAGAATAAAGAGGAAAAGTTTTTTTACACTTTGAACATATATATTCAAATTCAAGTTCTGCTAAATCTTTAGGCAGATATTTTAGCGCTTCAATTTCAAAAGGAGCTTTTTTATTACATAATTTAAGCTTTTTAGCTGCTAAAATATTACAAAACTTCTCATTATCAGGAATATCGTCCCTATTCCAATAGAGATCTAAATCCTTATACACATCAAGAATTTCATATGCCTTTTTAATATTTGTTTTAAATAAAAACTCCACATACTCACGTCTTGTAAAAGGATATTTTCGGTAAATATCATCAAAACTACCAACCCCTTCGCAAAAATCTTTAATATTACATTTATCTTTTAAAAAAAGCTTTATTAAAGCATTAGCTTTCTCTTTTCTTAGCTCAACACCAAGTTCTTTAAAAACCTCCAAAACATCCACAATTTCTTTGTAATTGCCAAGCTTTTCATCAATCCATATAAGAAGTTTTAAAGCTTCTTTGTCCCTTGGCGAAACTTTTAAAATCTGATATACGATATTTTTTGATTTTTCTAAAAAACCTGCTTTGAAATAAATCATAGCAATACTTTTTAAAATAGAAACAGAATGATTTTGTTTTTCAACTAACAGATAAATTTTTAAGGCTCTTTCATAATCTCCTTTTATTTCATAAGCCTTAGCAAGCATTAAAAGCGCATTTATTGAAGATTCGTCTATTTTTATATTTTCAATCTCCACATAATCAAACTCTTTTAAAAGTCTCTCTATTTCCCTTTGTTTTAAAAAGGATTTTATTTTACCAAAACCAAGGGTTATTAAAACACTTATAAGAATCACTAAAAAAAACATAATAATACTAAAAAGAGGGTCTCTGTAATCCAAAGCCAACCTTTTTTTATAGTATAATACCAAAATGATAAGTAAAGATTCTATAGAAAATTTAAAATCCCTTATAGACATTGTAGATGTAATTGGAAATTATGTTCAGTTGAAAAAAACAGGAAGTAATTATAAAGCCCTTTGTCCTTTTCACAGCGAAAAAACCCCTTCCTTTGTGGTAAGTCCTGCAAAACAGATATATCACTGCTTTGGGTGTGGAGCAAGCGGAGATGCTATAAAATTTATAATGGAAATTGAAAAACTCTCATACAAAGAAGCCATTGAAAAACTTGCAGCTATGTACAATTTCAAACTCGAATATATAAAATCGGATTTTATATCTGTTGATTTGCTTGAGAGGGTAAATAATTTTTATAAAGGCGAACTTTACAAAAACAAAACCGCTTATGAATATTTAAAACAAAGGGGCTTATACGATTCAACCATAGAAAAGTTTGAGCTTGGATATGCGCCTGATAGTTTTTCTCAGATGAAATTTTTTAAAAACGCTAATTTAAATAAAAAAGATTTAATAAATCTAGGGGTTTTAGTAGAAAACGGGGAATATCCAAGACTGATTGAAAGAATAACATTCCCTATTTTTTCACAAAGCGGGAAAATTATAGCATTTGGGGGAAGAACTATTACAAATCATCCTGCAAAATACATAAATTTTACAAACACAAAAATTTTTAATAAATCAAAAACATTTTACGGGCTTAATTTTGCAAGGGAACATATTTTAAGAAAAAAAGAAGCAATTATTGTTGAAGGATATATGGATGTAATTATGCTTCATCAGGCAGGCATTGAAAATACAATTGCAACCTTAGGGACTGCCCTAACCCCGTCACATCTTCCAATTCTCTCAAAACTCGATGCTAAAATAGTTATTGCATATGACAGTGATGCAGCAGGAATAAACGCAGCACTTAAAGCATCAAAACTTTTATAT
>JAMOSM010000012.1 GCA_027063075.1 Nautiliaceae bacterium
GTAAAAGACCAGACAGGAGTTGAAGCTTATATTGATAACAGAGGTAATTTAAATCTTAGAAGTTTAGATGGTAGAGGAATAAAAGTTAGTGGAGGAAATTTAAGTATTGCAGGAATTAATACAGACGGTATTGAAAATTACGGAAGACTTACTTTAACAAGACTTGATGGAAGAGATATCGTAATAGATGGAACCGGCCTTAGTGCTATAGGAATGGACAGTGATACAAAAGTGGCACAAATGACAATTAATTTAAGAACAATTAAAGGTACATTTGATGCAGATCAGGCAAGTGCAATAGGAGCTCATGCAAATTCAAACGTAGAAAACTTTTCAGCAATAGGGGCTGGAGTTACTACATTAAAAGGTGCTATGGCTGTTATAGATATTGCCGAGGCCGCTGCAAAATATCTTGATAAAATAAGAGCGGATATAGGTTCTGTTCAAAATCAATTAACAAGTACAATTAACAATATTTCAGTAACTCAAGTTAATGTAAAAGCAGCGGAATCTCAAATTAGGGATGTTGATTTTGCAGAAGAGACAGCAAAATTTCAAAAATACAATCTTCTTGCTCAATCTGGTAGTTATGCTTTATCTCAGGCTAATGCTGTACAACAAAACGTTATGAAATTATTACAATAAGAGAACGTTTGTTCTCTTTATTTTAGTGGGGTAAATGGAAGATTCCTTTTTTTGAGTTCTTCTTCAAGAGGTTTTATACTTCTTTTAATAACAATTATTTGTGCATTAATACTTCCTGCTAACATAAAGAGCCACTCTTTATGGTTCATTATCCAATCAATTAATTTTGCTTTTTTTTCTATTTCACTATTAGTTGGCTTTACAATAATTTTAGCGAGGTCTAATTCTTTATTAACTAAATAACTTTGAATTACATCTCCATAAAGTATTTTCATTTTTTTTGTTTCTATTTTTTCTTTTATTTTATCTATATCTTTAGATAATTGTAAAAGTTTTTCAAAATCAATTTCTTCAAGTCTATTTTCTTTATTTAATTTTTCTAATTTTTCACACTCTTTTGCTACTTTTAAAAAAGTTTTTTCTATTTGTTTTTGAACTCTTTGTCCTATATGTATAAATTCATTAAATTTTTTATGAGCTTTTTGTAGATATCTGTTTATTTCATTTTCTTTTGCTTTTTTTAATTTAATTTTTTTCTTTTTTTCTTTTTGAAGATATTTTTTAATTACTTCTTTAAAAGGCATTTCAATTGCTCCGTGAATTCTTGCACCTCCTTCTGTTGCATTTATAGTCGTAATTCCTTCTTTTGAGATATATTCAATATCTCTTTCAAAAAAGTTTCTAAACATATTCCAAACACGAGTTGTTCTAATAAAACCATTTCCTCCATATTTTTCAACATATTCATCGCTTTCTTTAAATTTTACTTCATTATTTCCAAAAATATGTCCTGTTGCATGAGAGTGTCCATCTTCTGCGTAGGCTAAATCTTGGCCTATGAGAGTAATTGTTTTAAATCCTAAAAAATAAGCAAGTTCAAAAGCCATATTAGCAGCACTCATTCCTATTCCAAGATATCCGAATCTGTGAAGGGATAAAAATTTGTTATAGCTATAAGGTCTCATAACTAAAATTTTATTTCCATAAGAATTATTTAAAACTTTTTCGTGTTGAAGTGAAGCATGAATTGTTGTAAATTTTTTTTGAAAATCTTTTGAAGTATTTTCAAAAAACTTTGCCGTTGCTTCAACTCTTTCAATTGATGTTACAAAATCAGGAACTATTCCCCATTTCTCAAGTATAGGCATAGAGGCATCAACACTTATAATAGTTACATAGTCTTGAATCTCTTTTAAAAGAGGGAGTTGTTTATTAAGAGATGGCCCTGTAGCTACAATAACAGCTAAGTTAGAATTTTTTTTGTTTTTTAGTTGTTTAAAATAAGGTTGTTTTAACATTTCGGGAATATTTTTTATATGGTGTTCTATTCCTATAAGAGTATCTATTATATCATTTCCGTAATTTGTAATAATCTGTTTTATAGCTCTTATTAAAGTTTTATTCAGCTTTATAATTTCGTCTGAATAAAATTTCTCATAATAAGTAGAATGAATATGAAGCTCATATGTTTTTAAAAAAAGTTGAGTATCAGGGTCAAGTAAAATTTCTAAAGCTTTTGCATATGTTACTTCTTCTGGAAGATATATTAATAATTTATTGTTTAAAATTTCTTCTGAAAAATCAACTATATGAAAAGCGATATATATAATTTCAAGATTTGGTTCAAAAACAACAACTCTTTTTAATGAAGGGTTTGAAAAAAGAAGCTTTGTAAAAATTCCATTACCTAATCCAAAAAAATAAAGGGCTGGATATCTTAAATAATTTTTTTTGAATTCTTCTTCTTTTTTTAAAATTTCTTTTAAAGGTTCGGTTTCATATACGGGATATTTTTTTTCTTTATCTATTATATTAAGGTTAATTGTATCATTTCCTTGCTGTACTACCTCAAATTTTTTATTTGTTTTTATCGCAAATATTTTTGCGGCTAATTGAGGATTCTTTTTGATAAGGGCTTGTATATTTTTTTCAAAAATTTGTGACATATTGTGCCTTTTTGTTTTTATATCGGTAATTATGATAAAATTATAACAGGTTTAAAAGAGATAAAAATTATCCTTAAAAGGAGAAAGAGTGTTTGATTTTTTTAAAAAGAAAAATAAAATTCAGACTTCACAATTAATAGAGCCTAAAAAAGATCCTTTTCCTGATTATGAAGAAGTTAAAAATTTAACAATAATTGATTTAAGAGATGAAGAAGATATTAAATATTATGGCAAATATCTAAATTCAATTCATATTCCTTTTGATGAGTATTTTGCAAGTAAATTGATGATGCTTGATAAAAGTAAAAAATATGGAATTATGGATTTAAAAGGGATTGATGCTATTTTAGATGAGGCTGAAAGGATTGCAAAAGAAATTGGTCTTGATGCAAAGAAATTAAAAGGCGGTTTTTTTTATATAAGTGAAGTTTTAAATTATAAACCTATAAAGGAAGAGGAATGAAAGTATATGGAATAAAAACGTGCGGAAGTGTGAGAAAAGCACTTAAGTTTTTTAAGGAAAAAGGCATTGAGTATGAATTTCACGATTTTAAAAAAGAACCTGTTAGATGTGATAAAATTGAAGAGTGGTTAAAAGAGGTTGATATTAATACTCTTTTTAACAAAAAAGGAACAAAATACAGACAGCTTAAATTAAAAGGGCTAAATTTAGATGAAAACGGCATAAAAGAGTGGCTGTGTCGTGAGAATTTGCTTATAAAAAGACCTGTAATTGAGCTTGATAATGAAGAGATAATAGTTGGTTTTGATGAAAACAGATATAAGGAAATTTTTCAATGAATACTTTAGTTTTAGCAAGTAGTGTAGGTGTTGGGGCTTTTATTGGATATGTTACAAACTATGTAGCAATAAAGCTTCTTTTTAGACCTTATAAACCTGTAAAAATTGGAAATATTACAATTTTTCCTCAAGGGGTTATTCCAAGGGAAAAAAAGGTGCTTGCAAAAAAAGTGGCTGAGGTTGTTAAAAATTATATTTTAAGTGAAGAAGAAATTAAAAGAATTATTACTGACCCTAAAGTAAAAGAAGAGATAGAATCGTTTTTAAATAAAAAGATAGATGAACTAGCAGATAAAGATATTACAGAATTTATTTCAAAAGAAGAACTTACTTCGAAATTTGCAAAAATTATTGTAAGGGTTGTGGAAGAGAAGTTTTCTATGTTTGCTAGTTTGGTAAATGAAAATATGATAAAAAGCATTATGCTTTCTTTAGAGGTACCTGTAAAAATTAGTGATTTAATAGAGTCTGAAATAGTAAAAGATATTTTAAAAAAAGAGATTTTTGAATTTTTGGAAAAAGAGGTTCCTAAGATTTTTTTAAAAGCAAATATTGAAAAGATAGTGGAAGAAAAAGTGGCTTCTTTTGATGAAAAAACTCTTGAAGAGATGCTTTTTTCTTTAATGAAAAAGCATTTTAATTTTATAAATTTTGCCGGAGCTGCACTTGGCGGAATTATAGGAGCATTTAATTATTTGGTATTATTTTAAAAAAGGAGTCATATGATTTTATATTCTTTTAAAAAGTTTTTGCGTCAGAAAAAAAATAATTTATATCAGGATAAATTGATTATAAGATTAAACAAAGAACATCGACATTTAGTGAGTCTTGCTTTAAGAATAGAAGAAGCTGTTAAAAATAATGATTTAAAGCTTTTTAAAAGTTTATTAAGAAAATTTGAAAAAGAGTTAGAACTTCATTTATTGTATGAAGATACAAATTTATATGAACATTTAAATTCAAAGTATAGATTTTTTGATGAAGTAAAAAATTTAATTTCTAAAAAACAGAATGAAATGAAAGATATAGCCTCTTGTGTAAGCTCTTTTATTGAACGTTATAAAAAAAGTGAAAATCTGGAAAATTTTTTAAAAGAGTTTTCTAATATAAAAGAGATTTTACTTAAAAGAATAGAGTTTGAGGAGAATATTTTATACGATATTTATAAAAACTCATATACTCCAAATAAGGTATTAATAAAATTAAAATTTAATTAAAATAAAAAAGAAAAAAGAGGATTATTGAAGCGTTAAGCTTAACATTTTTTTCACATAATCCTCTGGCATTTGATGGAAGTATAGATATTTATAAACTTTATCTTCTTTTCCAGCAAGTTTTTTCTCAATAATATCAAGATATTCTTCTTTTGTAGGAATTCTTCCAAGTAGAGCTGTTACCGCTGCAAGTTCCGCACTTCCAAGATAAACTTTTGCTCCTTTACCCATTCTGTTATCAAAGTTTCTTGTAGAAGTAGAAAACACATTTGCATAATCTGCAACTCTTGCTTGGTTACCCATACACAAACTACATCCAGGAATTTCAATTCTCGCTCCTGCTTGACCAAAGATTGAATAATATCCTTCTTCTGTAAGCTGTTCTTTATCCATTTTAGTAGGAGGTGCAATCCAAAGTCTAACAGGCACTTGACCTTCACCTTTTAAAATTTCACCGGCAGCTCTATAGTGACCGATATTTGTCATACAGCTTCCAAGGAATACTTCATCAATTTTATGAGGTCTGTTTGGGTCTGCTAATACTTCACTGATTGTTGCAACATCATCCGGGTCATTTGGACACGCAACAATTGGTTCAGTGATTTCATTTAAATCAATTTCAATTACAGCCGCATATTCTGCATCTTTGTCTCTTCTAAGAAGTGTCGGATTTTCAAGCCACTCTTTCATTTTATCAATTCTTCTTTGAATTGTTCTTTTGTCTTCATATCCAGCTTCAATCATAGCTTCAAGCATTTTGATGTTTGATTTTAGGTATTCTGCTACTTGTTCTTCGCTAACATCAACCGTACAAGCTGCCGCACTTCTTTCTGCAGATGCATCAGCAAGCTCAAATGCTTGTTCAATTGTCAAGTTTCTAATAATATCACCCTCAATTTCAAGTATTCTTCCGTTAAAGATATTCTTTTTATTTTTCTTTTCAACTGTAAGTAGTCCTTGTTTTATTGCAAAGTATGGAATTGCATTTACTAAGTCTCTTAGAGTAATTCCAGGTTGAAGTTCACCTTTAAATCTAACAAGTACAGATTCTGGTACATTTAGTGGCATACTTCCAGTAACTGCTGCAAAGGCTACAAGCCCGCTTCCAGCAGGAAAACTTATACCAATTGGGAATCTTGTGTGAGAGTCTCCTCCTGTACCAAGTGTATCAGGTAAAATCATTCTGTTTAGCCAAGAATGAATTACACCATCACCTGGTCTTAGAGACACCCCACCTCTAGAAGTAATAAAGTCTGGTAGAGTATGGTGAAGTTCAATATCCGCTGGTTTTGGATAAGCAGCTGTATGACAGAAACTTTGCATTACTAGGTCTGCATTAAATCCGAGTGCGGCAAGTTCTTTAATCTCATCTCTTGTCATTGCTCCTGTTGTATCTTGGCTTCCTACTGTTGTACAAGTAGGTTCTACATACATTCCAGGTCTAACACCTTCCATTCCGCATGCGCGTCCGATTATTTTTTGAGCTAATGTATAACCTTTGTCTTTTTTGTCTTCTGGTTGTTCAGGTCTGATGAAAATATCGCTTTCAGGTTCCATTTTTAAGCTTTCTCTTGCTTTTTTTGTTAGATTTTTACCAATAATTAACGGAACTCTACCACCGGCTCTTACTTCATCAGGAATAGTATTTGGTTTAAGTTCAAATTCACTTACAACTTCGCCGTTTTTAAGGATTTTTCCTTCATAAGGTCTAATTTCAATTACATCACCAGTCTCAAGCTTATTAACCGGTGCTTGAATTGGAAGTGCTCCTGCATCTTCAAGAGTATTAAAGAAAATCGGTGCGATTACCCCTCCGATAACGATTCCGCCTCTTTTTTTATTAGGAACATATGGAATCTCTTCACCGATATGCCAAATTAATGAGTTTGCCGCAGATTTTCTTGAGCTTCCTGTTCCTACCACATCACCTACAAATGCTACAGGAAGACCTGATTTTTTAAGTTCAGCAATTTTATCAAGCGCATCTGGCATTTTTGCTTTTAACATACTAAGTGCGTGAAGCGGAATGTCACTTCTTGTAAATGCTTCGCTTGCTGGGCTTAGGTCGTCTGTGTTTGTCTCACCCGGTACTTTAAATACTACTGCTTTAATTGATTCTGGGAGAGGTTTTTTAGAAGTAAACCACTCAGCATTTGCCCAAGATTCAAGTACTTCTTGTGCATATTTATTTCCAGCTTTTGCAAGCTCTTCTACATCGTGGAATGCATCATATACAAGTAGAATGTTTTTAAGCTGATTTGCAGCTTCTTTTGCAATTTCTTCATCTTCGTGGCTTAATGCGTCAATTAGAGGTTTTACGTTATATCCTCCAAGCATTGTACCAAGAATTTGCACGGCTCTTTTTTTAGAAATTGCAGGAGATGATGTTTTTCCTTGAACTATATCGTTTAAAAATGCAGCTTTTACGTATGCAGCTTCATCAACTCCGGGATTTATATGATTTAAGAATAAATCCATTAAATATTCTTCTTCTGGAATCGGAACCATTTTTAAAAGTTCTACAAGCTCTGCTGCTTGTTTTGCAGTCAGTGGAAGTGGAGGGATACCAAGTTTTGCTCTTTCTTCTGTGTGTTTTTTATACTCTTCAATAAAGCTCATATCGCTTCCTTTTTTATTGAAATTGTAAAATAAAAATTTACGATTTGTTACATTTAAGCTAATCAGCTCTTTTTAAAATGTGTAGAAAAGTTACAAAGAGAGTTTTTAGTGATTAATTTGATATAATTTTATTCAAAAAGGCTAAGCGTGGATTTTAGAAAAATTGCAAAAGAAGTGCTTGAGATTGAAGCAAATGAGCTTTTAAAAGCGGATGTAAGCGGGATAGAAAAAGCGGTTGATATTGCCTATAACACAAAAGGCAAACTGATTGTTACAGGAGTTGGGAAATCAGGGCTTATAGGTAGTAAAATTGCAGCAACTCTTGCAAGTACAGGGACCCCTAGTTTTTTCTTGCACCCAACAGAAGCACTTCACGGTGATTTAGGAATGATTACAAAAGATGATACAGTTTTAGCCATTAGTTACAGCGGAGAGAGTGAGGAGTTAGTCAAAATTTTACCTCATATAAAAAGATTTGATGTGTCTTTAATTGCTATGACAGGAGATAAAAACTCAACTTTGGCTAAATATGCCGATGTGGTTCTGAATATTCATGTAGATAAAGAGGCGTGTCCTTTAAATGTGGCACCTACAAGCTCAACTACTCTAACTCTTGCAATGGGAGATGCGTTAGCTGTTTGTTTAATGAAAAAAAGAAATTTTACAAAAGAGGATTTTGCTTCATTTCATCCAGGAGGAAGTCTTGGTAAAAGGCTTTTTATAAAAGTTAAAGATTTAATGAAAACTTCTTTTCCTGTTGCAGATGAAAATGATTCTTTAAAAGAAGCTATTATTAAAATGACTCAAGGTAAGCTTGGTCATGTTCTATTTTTAGATAATGATAAAATAAAAGCAGTTCTTAGTGACGGAGACCTTAGACGTGCTATGATGAGTGAAGGTTTTGAATTGGAAAAAAAGGCGATTAATTTTGCCACTAAAAATCCAAAAGTAATAAAAGAAGATGTTTTAGCAAGCGATGCACTTAAATTTATGGAAGATAACAAAATTCAGCTTTTACCTGTAGTGGATAAAAACAAAAAAGTAGTAGGTGTTATTCATATTCACGATTTAGTAGAAGCTGGAATAAAATAAAAGGATAGATATGAGATTGAATAAATTTATAAGCCATCATACAACTTATTCAAGACGTGAAGCTGATAAGCTTATTTTTGATGGTAAAGTTAAGATTAATGGTAAAATTGTTACAAACCCTGCGTATGAAGTTCAAACAGGGGATAAGGTTGCGGTTAATGGCAAACCTGTTAAAAAAAGCACAAAATATACCTGTATTGTTTATAATAAACCTAGAGGTGAGCTTGTAACTAAAAAAGACCCAAAAGGAAGAAAAACCATTTATGATTCACTTCCTGCAAAATACAAGCATTTTATTCCGGTAGGAAGATTAGATTTTGCAAGTGAGGGACTTTTGATTTTGACAGATTCTCCAAAAGTTGCACACGCAATGATGAACAGTGACCTGCCAAGGGTTTATAAACTCAGAATCAAAGGCAATATTACTCCTGAGATGGAAAAGGCTATGCAAGAGGGGGTTGAGGTTGGAAGTGAAGGAGCTCATGAAAAAACAACTAAGGAAAAAATAAAGCTTGAGCCGTTTTTAAATTATCAGATTATTAAAAATGATCCAAAATATTCGACATTAAAAGTTGCTATAAAAGAAGGGAAAAACAGGGAACTTAGAAGATTTTTTGCCCATTTCGGAAGAGACGTTCTTGATTTAAAAAGGCTCTCTTACGGATGGGTGGCTCTTAATGCACTGCCTAAAGGGAAAACAAGGTATTTTGATAAAAAAGAATATAAATTGTTAAAAGAATTTTTAAAGGAGAGTGATGCAGACAATAAAAATTAAAACAAACTATAAATCGGAAGTTGTTGATATTACAAAAGATATAAAAGAAGCAGTTATAAAAAGCGGGATAAAAAGTGGTATTGCTACTGTTTTTTGCCCACATTCAACTGCTAGTGTTATCATTTTTGAAAAAAGCGACGCAACATTAAAAAGAGATCTTCTTGGAATGTTAAAAGATATTGTTCCTTTTAGAGACTATAACCATTCAAACGCAAGGGCACATTTAAAAGCAGCATTTCTTAGAAGTAATTTAACTCTTATTGTTGAAAATGCTGAAGTTGTTTTAGGAGAGTGGCAGGGAGTTTATTTGGTTGAATTTGACGGTCCGAGAGAAAGAAAAATTCATATAAAGGTTATAAGTGGTTAGTCCGATTTTAGTTGTAATAGTTTTACTTTTAATTGCACTTAGTTTTAATATACCTTTTGCAAGATTTAAAATTCCTCCTATTATTGGTTATATATTTACGGGGATTATCGTAAGCAATATTTTTCATTTAGATAAACACACAATCGAAATTATTGCCGAGCTTGGAATTGTGTTTTTGATGTTTATGATTGGGCTTGAATTTTCCCCTGAAAAACTAAAATCGATGAAAAAAGAGGTGTTTGGTTTTGGTATTGCCGAAATGAGTATAGTTGGAGGTTTTTTTGGTTTTGTTTTTTGGTGGCTGTTTGATGTTGATATAAGAATTGCTTTAATTATAGGTTCAGCTTTAGCTCTTAGTTCTACTGCTATTGTTTTAAAGCTTTTAAATGAATCTCGTGAAATTTCAAAACCTTATGGTAGGATTGCACTTGGAATTTTACTTTTTCAAGATATAGCAGTAATTCCTATTTTGATTGCTATTTCTATTATTGTAAATAAAGATGCGAATTTAACCCAGCTTGTTTTAAAAACTATTAGCGGGTTTATTGCACTCGGCATTTTTATGTATATTTACGGAAAATATATCGCACCTTTTATAATCTCACACGCTACTAAAACAAAGTCTGATGAAATTTTTATAGCAACTGTTTTGCTTGTAGTTTTGGTAGCAGCGGAAATTGCTCATTTTTTTGGGCTTAGCTACTCACTTGGAGCGTTTCTTGCAGGTATGATTTTGAGTGAGACTAAGTATAAATATCAGATAGAAGCAGACCTTGTGCCTTTTAGAGATATTTTGCTTGGAATTTTCTTTGTATCAGTTGGTCTTATGGTAAATATTGAGTTTGTTATTCACAATATCGGCTCAATTATTTTGATGACTGTTGCTATTATGCTTTTAAAGGCACTTTTGATTTATTTAATGCTAAAATATTTTGTAAAGCATAACCGTATCGCTATAAAAACCGCTTTTATTCTTTCACAGGTTGGTGAGTTTGCGTTTGTAATTTTTGCACTTCTTGGAAAATACAGCTTAGTTGATAACGTGTTGCTTCAAAAGCTTGTCGTTGTAGTTGTTATTTCTATGATTTTAACCCCTTTTATAATCCGTTATATTTATAAAATTGCAGATATTTTTGATAAAGATGTTCAAAACTTTGAAGAGTTTGAAATTGCACCAGCTGAAGTTAGCGGACACATTATTTTAATAGGATATGATAAAATCGGTCAAAGAATTGCAAGGAAACTAACCCGTGCAGGAATTCCTTATGTGGCAATAGATAAACAAATAGAGCTTGTAAAACAGGGGCTTAAAAACGGAGATAACGTAATTTTTGGAAACGCTGCTAATAAAAGGGTGCTTGAGAGTTTAAACGTAGAGGATGCAAGTGCTGTTATAATTACTACTTTAAATGAAGAGCATACCCATTTAATTACCGAAAACCTTCTTGATATTAATCCAAATTTAAATATAATTGTACTTACAGATGATGAAAATGAAAAAGAATTTTATAAAAACCACAATGTTTATGTTGTAGATAAATCAAAAGAACTTGCAGAAAAGTTAATAGAACTTGCACTTAGATGTGAAATAAAAAAATAAATGAAAAAAGGAGACAGTATGATAAAAAAAGCACTTTTTCCGGCTGCAGGATATGGAACAAGATTTTTACCGGCTACAAAGTCGGTTCCTAAAGAGATGTTGCCTGTTGTAAATAAACCTCTTATTCACTATGGGATAAAAGAGTGTATGAATGCCGGGATTTTTGAAATTGGGTTTGTAACGGGTAGAAGTAAAAGGGCAATTGAGGATTATCTTGACCATTCACCTGAACTTGAAGAAAAAATTAGAGGGACGAGCAAAGAGAAGCTTTTAAAAGAGACAATGGAAATGATAGATAAGTGTACTTTTACATATGTAAGACAAAAAGAGATGCTTGGACTTGGTCATGCTGTGCTTACAGGCGAGCCTTTAATAGGTGATAATCCTTTTGCCGTAGTCCTTGCAGATGATTTGTGTGAGGGGGATGTTGTTTCTCAAATGGTAAATTTATATAAAAAATTTAAATGTAGTATTGTTGCTATAGAAGAAGTTCCTAAAAATGAAGTAAATAAATACGGGGTAATAAAAGGTAAAAGAATAGAAGACGGTATATACTTAGTTGAAGATATGGTTGAGAAACCAGATATTAATAAAGCTCCAAGCAATTTAGCAATAATAGGAAGATATATCTTAACCCCTGATATTTTTGATTTATTAAAAGAGACAAAACCTGGAAAAGGGGGAGAAATTCAGCTAACAGACGCTCTTTTAAGGCTTGCAAAAGAAGGAATGGTAATTGCATACAAATTTAAAGGTAAAAGGTTTGATTGTGGAAGTGTAGATGGCTTTATAAAAGCTACTAACTATTTTTATGAAAAAGAGTTTAAAGGAAGTTAATGTGTGGAATTGTGGGGTGTATAGGGATTGAAAATCCCGTTGATTATTTAATAGACGGACTTAAAGAGCTTGAATACAGAGGATATGACAGTGCAGGAATTGCAGTAAAAGACAACAATGAAATAAAAGTAATAAAAGCGGTTGGGAAGCTTAAAAATTTAGAAGATAAAGTCAAAAATGTAAAGTTTTATAATCCTGAATTTGGTATAGGGCATACAAGATGGGCAACCCACGGAAAACCTACTGAAATAAACGCACATCCTCATGTGGGAAAATTCAGTGCAGTTGTTCATAATGGAATAATTGAAAACTATCAGGAAATTAAGAAATTTTTACAAAAAGAAGGGATTGATTTTATCTCTCAAACTGATACTGAGGTAATTGTTAGGCTATTTGAATATTTTTATAATGGTGATAGTTTTGAAGCTTTTAAAAAGACTTTAGAGAAGCTTGAAGGGGCTTATGCTGTTTTGCTCATTACAAATAGTGACAATAAAATATTTTTTGCTAAAAAAGGTTCTCCCTTAATTGTTGCAAAAGGAGAGGGAATTTATTTTGCATCTTCTGATGCTCCTTTAATCGGATATGCAAATAGGGCTCATTATTTAGAAGATGAAGAATGGGGATATGTTAATGAAAATGAAATAATCCTATTTAGAAAAAATGAAAAAATCTCTCCATATTTTAAAGAATTACCTGCAAGCAAAGAATCTGCTAAAAAAGGTGGGTTTAGATTTTATATGGAAAAAGAGATTTATGAACAGTCTGATATTTTAAAAGAGACTACTCTTGGAAGAAATACACCTAATGGAATAAAATTTGATGAGCTTGATAGAAGTTTTTTTGACGGAATTTCCAATATTATTATCTCAGCCTGTGGGACTAGTTATCATGCCGGGCTTGTTGGAAAATATCTGTTAGAAAGAGATGCAAAAATCAGAACAAACGTGGAAGTTGCAAGCGAGCTTAGATACAGAGCCCCACTTCTTACAAAAGATACTTTATTTATTGTAATTTCTCAAAGCGGAGAGACTGCTGATACACTTGAGACACTTAAAATGGCAAAAAAAGCTGGTCTAAAGACTCTTGCTTTATGTAATGTTGATAACTCTTCTATCGTAAGAGAGGCTGATAAAACTATACTTCTTAGAGCCGGAATTGAAAAGGGAGTGGCTTCTACAAAGGCGTTTGCCACTCAGGTTATGACTCTTTGGATGCTTAGTAACTATTTGGCACAAAAAAACGAATATGATGCAATAAATGAAGCAATTGAAGTTACAAAAGTAGATATTTCTTTACATGAAAAAATTAAACGTCTCTCAAAAAGATATCTTCACGGGCATGGATTTTTTTATATAGGAAGGGATATCTTCTTTCCTTTAGCGCTTGAGGGAGCGTTAAAACTTAAAGAAATCAGTTATATTCACGCAGAGGGTTATCCAGCAGGTGAGATGAAACACGGGCCTATTGCTTTGGCTGATGAAGATTTATATGTAGTGGCACTTCTTAGTAAAAATATTTTGTATGAAAAAACAAAATCAAATATAGAAGAACTTGTTGCCCGCGATGCAACTGTACTTACTATTTCAAGCGAATATATAGAAATGACGGATGATTTTGTAAAAATTAATAAAACAAATCATCCTATGGTAGAGTTTTTTGAAATGATGGTAATAACTCAGCTTCTTGCAATGGAAGTTGCTATTAGAATGGGTAATGATGTGGATATGCCAAGAAATTTAGCAAAATCGGTAACGGTTGAATAATTTGGTATAATTTAGTAAAAAGGAGAGATATGTTTGAAAAGCTTGTAGAAAATATAAAAAATTATAAAAAGCCTCTTGCGTTTGGTATAGCAAGGGTTGATTTAGGGCAATTAAATCACGATAAGGTACTTCAGGCGACTTATCCTGTAATAAATTGGAATGAAAACTTTGGAAGTGCCGCTGTTTTTATCAGAAGTCTTATTGAAAACGGAGTTGATATTGATTTTAGTTCAAGTGAATTTGTAGCTCCTGTTACAAAAGAGTTTGTGGATACTGCTTTAAGATATTTTGGAGATGAGCTTGTGGCTGAGGCTGTTGGAGATAAACACAAAAATATTCAGGTATTAAAAGTATTAAAAGATATTTTTGCTGAAGATGATTACGATAACTATAGAATCTGCTTTTTGTTTGAAGATACTAATCCAAAAAGCGTAGAGGCTGTTTATTTAAAACTTTATGCCCTTTCTCAAAGAAAAGTTCCTCTTAGAAGTATTAATCTAAATGGAGCTTTTGGAGTGCTTCATAACTGTGCATGGGTTGGAAACGTTCCTATTGAACTTGATTATTTAAAAGCAAATGAAATTGAACTAAAACTTCGCGATGCTTATCCTGAGGTTGAGTATGTTGATAAATTCCCAAGATACCTCTCACACATAGTTCCGGAAGAAAACATCAGAATTCTTGATACGGCAAAAGTTAGAATGGGTGCTCAACTTGCACCTGGAACTACGGTAATGCCGGGAGCTAGTTATATTAACTTTAACGCAGGAACTGAAGGTCCTGTAATGGTTGAGGGTAGAATATCTTCAAGTGCCGTTGTAAAAGAGGGAGCCGATGTTGGCGGAGGAGCTTCAATTCTTGGAGTTTTATCTGGAACAAACGGAAACCCTGTAACAATTGGAAGAAACACCCTTCTTGGAGCAAATTCTGTTACAGGAATTCCTTTAGGGGACGGATGTATTGTAGATGCTGGAATTGCAGTGCTTGAGGGAACAAAAATCTGGATTAGTGAGGATGAATTTGAAAAAATTAAAGAAGTAAATCCAAATTGGAATGTAGAGTATAAAGAGTATTTTAAAGGTTTAGAACTCGCAGGGCTTAACGGGGTTCATTACAGATTTGACACTACAAAAGGCAGAATGGTTGCGTTTAGAAGCAGACGCGAAGTAAAACTAAATGAAGAGCTTCATTAATTTCCTTTTTGTAAGGAAATTATTTAATAAAGGTATAAGATAATTTTGATATAATTTCAAACTCAAAAAATAATAAAGGACGAAAATGGCTAGAAGATGTGAAATCTGTGGTAAAGGTCCTCAATTTGGAAATAGAGTGAGCCACTCAAACAGAAAAACAAGACATAAATTTGACCCAAACATTCAACATGTAAGAATTGAGATTGACGGGGTTAGAAAAAGAATTAAAATCTGTACAAGCTGTTTAAAAAGCTTAAAAAAATCTGCAGTTTAATTTTCCCCTCTTTTATGGGGTTTTTATGAAACAAAAAACTTTTTCTCAAAAACTTGCCGAATTTTTTCACTGGGAAATATCTGCAAAACCTGAAGTAGATTTGTCTCCTGATATATGGTCTGAGCTCAAACCTTTCAGAACTCCTATTATTTTAACTATTTTAATAATGCTTTTTGGGACCTTAGGGTATATTTGGATAGATAATTTTCCTTTAATGGATGCTATTTATCAAACAGGTATTACATTTACTACCGTTGGTTTTGGGGAAATCAGACCCATTTCACCTGCTGGAAGACTTTTTACCATTTTTCTTATTGTTGCTGGATTTGCCGTTTTTTCTTATGCTGTGGGAATTTTGGTTGAGGTTATTAATAAAGGTCGTCTTATTGCACTGTTTAAGGAGAATAGAATGCTTTATAAAATTGCAAGATTAAAAAATCACATGGTAATTTGTTATCACAATGAATATACAATTGAACTTACAAAAGAGCTAAGACACGCTCATATCCCTTTTGTAGTTGTGTCTCCAGAAGAAAGTCTTGAAGAGATTGCAAAAAAATATAAATATCCGTTTTTTGTAAAAGCAGAGCCTCATACACTGTTAGCTCTTAAAAAATCTCACTTAAGCAGTGCAAAAGGCGTAATTACTTTATCTAAAAACGTACCGGATAACATTGCGGTAATAAGCAGTGTGAGGCTTTATGAGAAGGATTTAAAACGTCATCCTTATTATGTTCTCTCAGTTGCAAACACTGACGAAGAGATTGAAAAACTGCAAAGGCTTGGTGCAAATGAGGTTCTCTCTCCTACAAAACTTATTGCAAAAAGAATGACTGCAATTACGGTTGATCCGGATGTAAAAAATATTTTAGAAGAGTTTGTATATTCAGTTGATACTCCGCTTGATTTAGAAGAGATAACTGTCAGTAAAAAATCTTGGGTTGCTTATAAAAAACTAAAAGAAGCTCATTTAAGAGAGCTTTTTAATGTAACAGTTGTTGGAATAAAAGAAGAAAGCGGAAAGTTTATTCCTATTCCAAAAGGTGATGTAATTATAAAACCGGGAGATGTATTACTTATAATAGGTACAGGCAGAGATATGAAAAAAGCCAGAAAAATAATAAGAAGCACTAAAAAGCCAAAAGAACTTGATTTTATTTAGGAGTGAAGATGTTTAGAATAACGCCAATAGAGAACGGAATTTGTGCAGTTGATGGAATTTATGCAGGAGCTGTAAAGGGTGGATTTAAAAAAGATGATTATGATGTGGGATTTATTAGAAGTCAAGAGCCTTTAGATATTGCTTATCTATTTACGACTAATAAATTTCAAGCAGCTCCTGTTAAGTATGTGCTTAAAAAAGGAATTAAAAAAACTAATTTTATTTTAGCTAATTCAAAAAACGCAAATGCCTTAACGGGTGATGAAGGAATAGAAGATATTGAAGAGATAATGGCGTATTTGAGCGAAAAAGTGAAAGTTGATAATCCTTTAATGAGTTCGACCGGAGTTATTGGGGTTAGGCTTGATAAAGAGAGAATAAAAAAAGCAATTGATAAAATGGATTTTAATGAAAGAAATTCAAACAAGTTTGCAAGAGCAATAATGACGACTGATTCTTTTGAAAAAGAGATAGCATTTGAAGTTGAAGGAGAGTTTGGAAAATTTAGGATAGGAGGGGTTGCTAAGGGTGCTGGGATGATAAATCCTCAAATGGCGACAATGCTCTGTTTTATTACAACAGATGCTGATATTCCTAAGGAGGATATGAGGGAGATTTTAAAAGAAGATAATGAAATTACTTTTAATGCTATAAGTGTTGATGGAGATACTTCTACAAACGATAGTGTATTTTTAATGACTACAAGAAAAGCCCATTATGAAAAAGAAGCTTTTAAAGAAGCGTTAAAACAGGTAATGTTAAAACTTGCACTTGATATTGTAAGAGATGGAGAAGGAGCTACAAAAACGGTTGGATTTGTTGTAACCGGGGCAAAAGATGAAAAAGAGGCAAAAATTGCTGCAAAAGCTCTTACAAATTCACTTCTTGTAAAAACGGCTCTTTTTGGAGAGGACCCTAACTGGGGAAGAATTGCTTCAACAATTGGAGCAAGTGGAGTTGAATGCGATGAGAAAAAACTGAGAATTTCTTTTGAAAATGTGTTGGTATATGATAGAGGAAATATTCTTTTTGATAGTGAAACTGAGAGAAAAGCTAACGAAGTTATGAAAAAAAGAGAATTTAAAATTTATGTTGATTTAGGAATAGGTAAAGGGGCATTTACTGCTTATGGATGTGATTTGAGTTATGAATATGTAAAAATTAATGCAGAATATAGAACTTAAGGCAAAAATTCCCTTGCCTTTTTTATTTTTTTTGCTATAATTTCAAAGACATTCCGGCGTAGCTCAGTCGGTAGAGCAGACGGCTGTTAACCGTCGGGTCGCAGGTTCGAGTCCTGCCGCCGGAGCCATTATAAGTTTGGATTTATAGGTGTTTGACACTTTTTAAATAAGTTATAATTTTGGCAATGTTTTAAAATTTGCTTTCTTGTTAAGCGTATTTAATATTCTAATTTTTAAATCTTGAAAAAGAAAACTTCTTTTGCTAAAATTTCATCGCTTGCCGGCGTAGCTCAGTTGGCTAGAGCAGCTGATTTGTAATCAGCAGGTCGGGGGTTCGAGTCCCTTCGCCGGCTCCACTTAAAACCTTTAAATAATGCTTAAATATCTTTCAATTCCATCTGGTGCAAGTGTTAGCGTTTCTTCTTTTATTTGTTGAGCAGCAAGTATATTTGCAGCAGTGGAAATCCCTCCGTTTATTCCAAGGGATGGTAATTTTTTCATAAATTCAATAGCTTCCTCATCATCTATTAAAATTACGTCATCTATTAAGCTTAAATTTAAAATTTTAGGAATAAATCCGGCTCCTATACCTTGGATTTTGTGAGGTTTTATCGGTAAGTCTTTGTTTTTTAGGGTGTTGTAGATAATGGGTGAGTTTTTTGATTCAACTGCTATTATTTTAACACCAAAAGGTTTTAATATTTTTCCAATTCCTGTTATACTTCCTCCACTTCCAACACTGCATACAAAGTATTTTGTAAATGAAGTTTGATTTAGAATTTCAAGTGCTGTTATTTCTTGGGAAGCCGGGTTTAGAGGATTTTCAAATTGGTTTGCATAATAAGCGTTGTTTTTTATAATATACTCTTTTGCTTCTTTTATAGCATCGCTTATATCTCCATCAGTTAGGATTAAGTTAGCTCCGTAAGCTTTTAAAAGTTTTTGTCTTTCAGTAGAAAAACTTTTTGGCATAAAAATAGTAGGTTTTAGACTGAATTTTTTTGCATAAAAACTAAGAGCTATTCCTGTGTTACCACTTGTAACTTCTACTATTTCTTTATATCCTTTTAAAAAGGCTTCTTTACACATAAAAAGAGCGGGTCTGTCTTTTATGCTTCCGGCCGGGTTTTTATATTCTAATTTTACAGATATGTCTCCCAATTGAAAAACAGGCGTGTTAAACATCTTCTACTCCTTTTAAGAATAAAATTCCAATAGCGCTTGAAATAAGAGAAATTACAAAAAACAAAAATGCCGCCACTACGCCTGTAGCCGGATTTAAATGCAGATATTCAAGACCGTAAAGAAAGGTAA
>JAMOSM010000013.1 GCA_027063075.1 Nautiliaceae bacterium
TTGATTCGTTTTGGGTTAAGGTAATGAAAATCTTACAGTAAAACTCTTTTTTTAATATTATCAGAAATTCCATAAGTGAAGGTATTTGGTCAAATTCGTGAATGTCAAACAATAAATCGAACCTGTGGAATATGATATATTTAGGATTATGTTTGCTTACAGCCCTTTTAATGTCTTCTGTTAAAAAATTATATCCGAATTTGTTTTTGTATTCTTCCCATCCGGGTTTTAATGTTAAAAAGTTTAAAGAAGCTATGGCATTTTGTATATTTTCGTCTTTTAAATTGGCAATGGCGTTGATTCTTTTTAAAAATATATGTTTTTTGTATGTCGAAAAGATTAGACTCTCTTTTCCTTTTGTTTCGAAAAGGGAAAGAGTGAGTTTGCCTATTTTTTTATTCCCCTGTATTGTTATTATGTCGGATTTTTGTATAACGTCATTTAGAACCATTTACTTTCCTTAATTGTCTTTTAAAATATTGTATCAGAAATGTGTTATTTTCTTTTTTTTGGATTTCTATCATCATTTTTAACGCTTGTATGTTTTTCGGATTTTTTTCCAATGTTTTATATAAATATTTTTTTGCTTTTTTATAATCGCCCAATTTGAAATAAATATAAGCCAAAAGTTCGCTGATGTCTTTATTTTTAACTGTTTTTAGTATTTTGATACTTTTTTTATGCTTATTTATTTTATAAAGCAATAATCCTAATTGATATTTGGTTTCGTCGTTTTTGTCAATTTCATATGCTTTTTGTGCAAATTTTAACGCGTCTTGTATCTGTTTTTGTTTTAAAAGGATTTTAGATTTTAAAAGATATGGCTTATATGAGTCGTTTTTTATTGTCGATAAACTTATATTTATAAATGTGTTTGCTAATGTTAAATCGTTTTGTTTGAATGCATTTAAGGCTTTTTGATAATTTCTTAACGATAAGAAAGTTTTAATAACCGGCAATGAAAACAAAGAATCTTTTTCTGCCTGAAGTGCGGCATACCATTTACCGTCATCAAGCGTATTAAACACGATATGTTTTTTTGACGTTTGGTATTTGGCAAGAGGAATGTCTGCAAAGTTTTTATCTCTGCTTATAGTTATGATGAAATTTTTATATTTACTTTCCCATGTGAAGTTTATGTTGTGGTTTTTACCGGTGGTTATATTAACGTTTGCGACTTTCTCAGGGAGGTTTTCTTTTATCAGTCTGTTTCTTTTTTTAATTAATCCTTCATTTTGTCCTATTTTGGTTTTTCCGGCTTGAATTTGCCCTTTGTAAACACTTGTGGCAAACGTTTTGTTGTCCGATACCGTTTCAAATTCCGTACCGCGGTTTTTTATTACCTCCCCGTTTAATGTTATAACTTCTATCGGTTTGGAGGCGGTGTTGATATAAATGTCGGCATTTTTAACTATAAATTTTGTTCTTGAACGAGTATTTAAGATGTTTTTAAAAGCCACGATTTCAACTTTGTCATTAATTTCCGTTCTTGCCGTTACGCCGTTTTCAAGTTTGTAAATTATTGTGTTTTTGGATTTTTGTGTTATTGTTTTTTGCGGTATCAGGCAGTAATAATAATCAACCGTTACAAATAAAAAGAGTGTAACTGCCGAGAGTGCCGCTGCAAGTCTTTTAATCTTAATCTGTTTGGCGGTTTTTGGAAGATATATAAAAAACTCGGTTCCCGCGTCTTTTTCACTCTCTATTGCGATTGCCCCTCCGAATGATTCTATAACGGCTTTGGACATACTAAGGCCTATTCCCGTACCGTGTTCTTTTCCTGAAGTGTAATATTTTTTAAAAACGTTGTTTTTTTCCTCTTTACTCATACCGATACCGGTATCCCGTATTGTCAGAAGATATCCGTTTTTTTCTTTTTCCACGCTTATAAACAGATCACCGTTTTGTTTGTTGTATTTGACGCTGTTGTGAATAATGTTAAAAACGGCTTTTTTCAGCCATTCCCTGTTTGCTTTTATAAATATATCCTCGTTGGCGTTAATATATAAATTAAGGTTTTTTCTTTCTATTTCGGTATCGAGCTCTTCGGTTATTTCTTTTAAAAGTTCGGCGAGGTTTATATTTTCGTTTTTTAAAAATCCGGCTTTTTTAAATCTTTCCATTTCAATAAAATCTTGAAGCATATCTATTGTCTTTTCGACTGTGATGTGTAAACTTTCGATTAATTTAGTTCTTTGAGATTCTGTTAATTTCGGGTTTTTCAGCATTGAAATGCTGAATTTTATGCTTCCGAGTTTATTTTTTATGTCATGAAAAAACACTTGAGCAAAAGGTGTTTTATTGAATTTAAACATTGATTTTAAGCCTTTATTTTTGTTGGAGTAATTTTATTATTTTTGAGTGATATTAAAGTGACTAAAACATAATATAACCGATATCCCTTTTTGAAATAATCGCTTTTTTGTCTCCGATTTTTTCCCTGACTCTTTTTATTAAAACTGTCAGTGTGTTGTTTTCAACCGGTTCGTCCCATATTTCGCCGATAATATAATCGGGTGAGAGAAATTTCCCCCTGTTTTTTAAAAAGAGTTCCAATGTTTGATACTCTTTTTTTGAAAGTATTATTTTTTCGTTGTTTTTAATTAACGCTTTTGAATCGTAATCATAATATACGCCTTCCGTGATTTTACGGTTGTTTTTTTTGAAGGCTTTGTTTATTCTTAATGAGATTTCTTCGTAATCAAACGGTTTTTTTATAAAATCTTCCGCTCCGAGATTAAAAGCTTTTTTAATGTTTTCAATTTCTGTCTGTCCCGATATAATCATAACTTTTGTTTTTTTTGCAATATTGGGATGCTTTTGCAGCTCTTCAAGGAAATTTCCGTCAGGTAATGAAATATCCGCAATGATAAGATCTGCATCCAAATAATCATCCATTGAAGAAAAAAAACTTTTAATATTATAATAAGAGCTTACTTCATACCCTTCGCATTCCAAAAACATCGTAAGTGCGTCGTTTAATGTTTCCTCATCTTCTATTACGATTATTTTCATAAAAAACCTTTAAATCTTTTTAGCTTACATAAATTAAAATATTTAAAATTTTTCATTGATTTAAATTATACCAAAATATCGTAAAGTGAAAAAGTGTGAAAAGTGTCAGGTCAGGGTTGTTTCATGCTAAACTCCAAAGATAAAAATATGACAGCTCCGTGCTCCTTTTTGCTTACGCAACACTCAAATTTTGCTAAAAAGTGCGAACGGCAAGCGCCCTAACGGGTAGACGCACTTT
>JAMOSM010000014.1 GCA_027063075.1 Nautiliaceae bacterium
TGACATCCCGCAATAATAAATGCTAACACAATAAATAAGAATACTACAACCCCCTTTTTCATCCTTTGACCCTTTTTTAATAATACTTTAACATAAAAAATAAAAAAATACGAATTTTGGGATACTTTTTGCTTATCTATTAGAAGTAAAAAGGAAAAGAAATCCCATTTTATTGAAATTCTTCTATATCTGGAGTAGCTGCTACAAGTTTATTGTTTTTAACATCAAATACAAGAACTTTATATTCATTATCAAATACAAATATATATTTATTAAAAGTAAAAGGAACTCCTATATAATTGTTATTACCTGATAATTTTATTACTCTATTTTCAACAGACCATTTATAAGTTGCTGTTTTACCTTCCTCATCAGTTTCAACAGCAGTGCCGTTTTGATCAAAATAAATAAAATCGTTATAATCCGCCCTAAAATATTTCCCGGCCAAATCTTCAACTTCTAAAGGTGTAATACCGAGAAGATTTGGTAGCGCAAGCAAGAGCCCTATCTTTAAATTTATTATCGTCAGAATCTGTTCCTTGAACTTTGAAAATATATGCATTTTCCTGATCAACACTGACATTAACTTTTAAACCGTCTAAATAATCAATTTCAACGCTTCCGTCATCAAGTATTTTCTAGTTTTCAGTATATTTCACTTTTATCACTATCATTTTCATATTCTTTATAATAAATAACTGTTCCGTCATTATTAAACTGTACATAGTACCCCCATTTTCCTGTTTACAAAATAGGTTACTTATTAAAATATCTTTGAAAGCAAGTTGTTTTAAAAAATCCGGATTACTATTTTTTATAGCATTCTGAACAACAGTTTGAATTAATTTAGGATCTTTTAACTCATTAAGATTTTGATTTTCAACAATGTTTTGTAATACTTTCTTTCAACTGATATCTTCCATTAATATCTGTAGTTGCCGTAGGCTCATCCGCATTACACTGACCGTTAAAGTTGTAATCCACACACACTTTTGCGTTATAAATCGGACCGTCTACTACTTTTCCTGTAACTGATGAAGTCGAAGAACTACTACTGCTGCTTTCTCCTCCACATCCTATTAAATATAAAAAGAAAGAGATTAGTTAGAAGTTTTATTTATAGTATCACTGTCTATTTCAATAACAGTATGCACATTTCCCCTTGGATTAAAATCCATAACAACTTTCATCCATTTTGGATGCAATCTATTATATAAAGTATCAAAAATCTCATTTGCAGCATCTTCGTGAGATATATATCTGTTCATAAAAGAATTAATATAAAGTTTTAAAGCCTTTAATTCAATTACCCATTTATCAGGTATATATTCAAGATATATCGTGGCAAAATCAGGATAACCAGAACGAGGACACTTTGCCATAAATTCAGGCAACGTTATTTTAATTACATAATTTTTTGAATGTTTATTTTCCCATCTCTCTAAGTTATTCACATCTAATTCACATATCTCTTTTTCACCATATTTCATACTTTATCTCCTAAACATCTATATTTTCAACTTCTTTTGCATTTGCCTGAATATACTCTCTTCTTGGAGCTACTTCATTTCCCATAAAGAGTTCAAATTTCTTAGCGGCTTCTTCGGCATCTTCAAGTGTTACTTGAATAAGAGTCCTATTTTCAGGGTCCATAGTAGTATCCCATAGCTGTTCTGGATTCATTTCACCAAGACCTTTGTATCTTTGAATATGAGCTCCCTGTCTTGCTTTTCTAATAACTTCTTCTAAAAGCTCAAGATAATCACCCTTAATTAAATCTTTATATTCTTTTAACTTTTCATACACTTTTTTAGCTTCTAAAAACAGAGGATGATTTAAAAGCTTTTCATCAATCGTAATTTCTTCAAGACCCCTGTTAGTCTGAATATAGTAGTGATTACCGTGTTTTGAAATGATATTAAATCCAAATTTTTTAAGATACCCTTCAAGTTCTTCTAAATTTCCGTTTTCTATCAAAAATCTTATAACTTCCGGAACATTAAATCTATTTGTAAGTTTTTCAAGCAAAAGTTTATAAAAAGCTGCGTTTTTCAAAAGCTCTTTAAGTTCTGGCTTACCAACCCCTTCAATCTCAATGGAATTAATTCCCTGTTCTATTAAAAATTCATTTAACTCTTTATCGTCTTTTAAATATTTTTCTACTTTTCCTTTTTTATATCTGTAAAGAGGAGGCTGAGCTATATACAGATAACCTCTTTCAATCAGTTCTCTTAAATGATTAAAGAAAAACGTCATAATAAGTGTTTGAATATGACTACCATCCACATCGGCATCTGTCATAATAATTATTTTTTTATATCTTATCCTATCAGCGTCAAAATCTTTTCCAATTCCGGTTCCAAGGGCTGTTATTATATTCTTAATCTCTTCAGAGCTTAAAACTTTAGTATCGGAGCTTTTTTGAGTATTTAATATTTTTCCTCTAAGTGGTAAAATCGCCTGAAAATATCTATCACGTCCCTGTTTTGCACTACCCCCTGCACTGTCCCCCTCAACTAAATAAAGCTCAGCTTCATCAGGATTTTTTGTCTGGCAATCGGCTAACTTTCCAGGAAGTGTTCCAACCCCTATTTTTGTCTGTTTTCTTGTAAGCTCTCTTGCTTTTTTAGCAGCAATTCTGCTTTTTGCAGCTGCTATTGCTTTTTCTGCTATTGTTTTTGCAGTTTGAGGATTTTCTTCAAAATATCTTGTTAAGTATTCATATGTAACTTTTTGCACAATAGGTTTTACATAAGAGCTTCCAAGTTTTCCTTTAGTCTGACCTTCAAACTGAGGCTCGCTCATTTTTACGCTTACAATTGCATTTAGCCCCTCTTTTACATCATCTCCTGTGATTTTTATATTTTCTTTTAGTTTCATATTTTTATTGATGTAATTAATTATGGCTTTTGAGAGGCCTGCTTTAAAACCACTCTCATGAGTTCCACCCTCGGGGGTTCTAATATTATTTACAAAACTAAGTACTTTTTCATCATATCCTGTGTCATAACATAAAGCCACTTCAACATCAAGAGATTTCTCTTCATCAGAGTAGTGCTCGTTATAATAAATTACTTCTGTAATACACTCTTTTTTACTTAAAGTTTTTACAAAGTCTTTTATACCACCTTCAAAGTGATAAACTTCTTTTACTCCATCAATTTCGTTTTCAAAATAAATCGTAATGTTTGGATTTAAATAAGCAAGTTCTTTTAACCTTTTTCTTAAAATATCGCTGCTAAACTGAGTTGTTTCAAAAATTTCCTCATCGGGCCAGAACTGAATAGTAGTTCCGGTTCTATTAGTAGTACCTATTATTTCAAGGTCTGTTACCGGTTTTCCTCTTTCAAACACCTGCTGGTAAATTTTTCCATCTCTTTTAATAGTCATTATAAGTTTTTTAGAAAGAGCATTTACAACGCTAACCCCAACTCCGTGAAGACCGCCTGAGACTTTATATGTTTTATTGTCAAATTTTCCACCAGCGTGTAGTACAGTTAAAACTACAGTGGCTGCAGGAATTTTTTCGTCTGGATGAATATCAACAGGAATTCCACGTCCGTTATCAGATATTGTAACACTTCCGTCTTTATTGACTTTAACTTTTATTTCCGTGGCATATCCAGCCATTGCTTCATCAATCGCATTATCTACTACTTCATAGATTAGATGATGAAGCCCTTTAATACCTGTATCTCCTATATACATTCCCGGACGTTTTCTAACAGCCTCAAGTCCTTTTAAAACTTTAATACTATCTGCACCATATTTTGCCATTAAATTCCTTTAGAGGTTTTTACTAATTATATCAAATATTAAGGGGCATTACTATTGTTATGAATTTATCTTCTTTTAGCATAAACGGAATATTAGGTTCATTTAAACAGAGTTTAAAATTTTCTGAATTTATAATATTTAAAAAATCCATCAGATATCTGCTATTTACAGCAAATGTGAATTCATCAATGTTACACTTGCATTCAAAACTTGTTTTTGCCTGCATTGTTTCATCACTTATACTTTCAAACTCTATTTTATCAGGAAAAATTTTTATTCTAACTTCATTTGAAATAATGCTTACCTGTTTTAAATGTGACAAAAATTCGTTTTTAGGAATATCTATTTCATATTTAAAACTTTTTGGAATTATTCTTTCATAAGTTGGAAATGTTCCGTTTATAAGTTTTGTAAAAAAGAGGGTATTTTCATTTTTTAAAATTAAAAATACGTTATCGTAAAATATTTCCATATCTTCTTTAAATACTCTTTTTATTTCACTGATGGCCCTTTTAGGCACAATTATCTGATTTTCTTTTCCATTTGCGTCTGAATAATAAAGTGCTAGTCTTCTTGTATCTGTTGATACAAAGTTTGTTTTTTCTTTAATATCAAAAAGTGCTCCGTTTAATTCGTATTTTGGATTGTTTGTGTCAATTACAGGAAAAATTTTTTTTATTGCGTCAATAAATTCTTCATTTTTTATATTTAATTTATTTAAATCTTCAGGTTTTGGGAATTCTGGAAACTCTTCTGGGTTGAATGAGTTTAATTTGTAAATGGAGCTTTCTTGTGTTATTGTAATTTGTTCGTTTTCGCTTTTTATTTCTATATCTTTATTTTTTAGTGTTTTTATTATTTCTGAGAATTTTCTTCCGTTAATTGTTATTTTCCCTTCTTCAAGAATTTCGGCTTGAGTTATTATTTTTATTCCCATTTCTTTATCTGTTGCTTTTATTGTTAGTTTGTTTTCTTTTGCGTTTATTAAAATATGAGATGTAATCATTGTATTGTCTTTTTTTTCTGTAAAAGGGATAACCTGGTTTATAATACTTTCAATCACGGGTTTTTGTATTTTTATGTGCATTTTTTTCTCCTTATATTTAAATTATAATAGTAGTAGTAGTAGATGTACGTGAATATGTGAAAAACTGCTCTCAAGCCCGAGTTTTCGGAAAGTTTTATGTGAATGAAATTTACAAAGTTATTCACATTATTCACCTTTTTTAAGTTGAATTTTATTTTTAAGCTCTTCTATTTTTATTCTGAAGTTGTTGTCTTTTTCAAGTTTTTTATTAAAGCTCTTAATTGCATGGCTTACTGCACTGTGGTCTTTTAATCCAAAATACTTTGCAATTGTGGGTGTTGATTCTTTTGTAAATTCACGTGCGAGATAAATTGCTGTTCTTCTTGCAGCCACAATGTTTTGGTTTCTGCTTTTAGAAGTTATTTCACTTGGTTTTATATTGAATTCTTTTGCAATAAGTTCGATTATATCTTCAAGGGTTATATTCTCTTTTTTATCTTTTATATGTTCTTTTAGAGCCTGCTTTGCAAAATCTCTTGTAATATCCCTAATTCCAAGCAGTTTTGCCATAGCATTTAGTTTTACAATCATTCCTTCAATCTCTCGTATATTGTCATTAAGTTTTGTTGCAATAAATTCAATAACCTCTTCTGGCAAATAAATTCCGTTTATTTCACATTTTTTACGGATAATTTCTATTTTTGTTTCAAGCTCCGGAGGTTGAATATCTACAATAAGCCCTGCTTCAAAGCGGCTTCTTAATCTATCTACTAAATCATTTAATTTTTTAGGAGGTCTATCAGATGATAGACAAATCTGTTTTTGCTGACTGTAAAGTTCATTAAATGTGTGGAAAAACTCTTCTTGGGTTTGTTCTTTTCCTGAGAAAAACTGAACATCGTCTATTAAAAGGCAATCGCAGTTTCTGTACTTTTCGTGAAAAATATCCATTGTGTGATTTCTGACATGTTCTCTAAATTCATTCATAAACTGTTCGCTTGTTACATAAAGAACTTTCAGTTTTGTTTTTAAATAGTTTCCAATTGCCTGAAGAAGATGAGTTTTACCAAGTCCTACCCCTCCGTATATAAAAAGCGGATTATAGCTTTTTCCTGGATTGTGGGCGACTGTTTTTGCAGCTGTATAGGCAAACTGGTTTGAAGGCCCTACAATAAAACTCTCAAATGTATATTCCGGAATTAAGACAGAAGGAGCGGAGTTTGTTAGAATTTCTTCGGTTGAATATGTTTTAGGTTTTACTGTTTTTGTTGTAATTTCTATTATAGCTTCTATTCCTGTTTCTTTTTTATAAAGTTCTAGGATTTTATGTGCATATTTTCTTTTTATATAATTTGCTATGTAAATATTTGGAGCCTTAATTACAATTTTTGAACTGTTGCTTTGCTCTTCGTCAAATTCTAATTTTTTAATAATTTTATTATAATTCACTTGATTTTCACTTTTTAGTGATTCTTTAATTTTATCAAACAGCAAACGGATACCTTTTGTGAATAGTTTTTTTCACACTATGTGAATAACGTGAAAAAGTTATGTGAATTAAATTTTATCATATCGGAAATAAAATGTCTATTGGTGTTTTTTATATGTGAGTTGATATGTGAAAAAGATGTGAATAACTAGTGAAAGAATAGTGAATGAAAATATTAGGAATTGACCCAGGGACTATTAGATGCGGATATGCGATTATTGAAACTTCTCAAAGGCTTCGGTTAATAGATGCGGGATTTATAAAAATAACTCAAAAGGAACTTCAGTATCAGTTAGCCGAGTTAATTGAAGGGCTTGATATTATTTTAAAAAATAAGATTGATGAAGTTGCTATTGAAGATATTTTTTATGCTTATAATCCAAAAACAGTTTTAAAGCTTGCTCAGTTTAGAGGAGCTTTGTCTCTTAGAATATTGCAAGTACATGGTAATTTTTATGAATATACTCCCCTTCAGGTTAAAAAAGCGGTAACAGGAAACGGAAAAGCTTCAAAAGAGCAGGTTGCTTTTATGGTAAAAAGAATTTTAGGCATAAAAGGTGAGATTAAACCTCTTGATATTACAGATGCTATAGCGGTTGCGATTACCCATTCTCAAAGAGTGAGATGTTAGAGTTTGCGAATATTATAGAAATGATATTTTGCTATAAACGGTTTTGTTGTAGGTGTGAAAAATAGATTAGATTTATTAGGAAATATAATAAGTGTTTTTTGATATTAGGAATAATAACTTATAAAAAACTGGCAACTTCTAAAAATTTGAGTTATAATAATTAAAAAAGGAGAAAATATGAAAGTAGGAGATTTAGTAATAGTAGCGTCTCTTGGTGAAATTAAAGCATATAAAGCGGCTCCGAGGACTCTTGAGGCTGAAGCGGGGCTTAAAGATAATGAAGTAAAACTTGATTTAATTAAAGCGGTTGATATATTAGAAGCCCATAAGAAATTAAAAGATTTAGTAACAGGTATTGATGAAGGTGCAAAAAAAGCCGGATTTTTAAATAGAGCCGCAAGCGGGGAGAAACATAATTTAAAAGATGAAATTTACAAAGAAATTGTAAAAACGGTAGCTGAGGATATTGATTTGATTATAGAAGAGTTTGGAGATAAAAAAGTGTTTTTGTCCCTTCCTAAGACAGTATTAAAAGATATTTTAAATGTTATGAAAACTAAAGATAAAATTTTCAGACTTGTGGAAAAAGATTTATTAAAAACTGATAAAAACAGACTTATTGAAGAATTTAAACCGGAGCTTTTAAAATAGGGAAGTTATTTATTCTCTTCCCTTATTTCTTTTGCAACCCTGTCTAAAATTCCGTTAATAAAACTTTTTGCTTTGTCTTCTGAGAAGTTTTTAGCTATTTTTACAGCTTCATCTATTACTATTTGAAAAGGTGTGTCTGTATATTTTAGTTCATAGATTCCAAGTCTTAATATCTGTTTATCAACTTTGTCAAGTCTGTCAAAACTCCAGTCGATTAAATGCTCTTTTATTATTTCATCAATTTCGTTTTTATGTTCTAAAACACCATTTAAAAGTTTTTTTGCAAACTCCGCTTTAGAACCTTTTATTTTTCTTTCTTTAAGAAGTTCGTGAAACTGTTTTACAGCATCTTCGTTGCCCTGTTCTAATGCATAAAGTGTCTGAATTACAGCTTCTCTTGCGTGTGTAATTGTTGCCATTATTTCCTCCAGATTTTTATTGTAAATAAAATACTAACTAAAAAAAACTCAGGTATTAAAAAATAAGTGAGTTTTGTAAGTGTTTCAGGAGAGAAAAAGTATTTAAAAAAACTTAAAAAAGCTCCTGTTAGCACTAAAATAAAAGCAGATATCAAAATGGCTAAATCAAGCCTGTTTTTGATATCAAATTGCACTAAAATTCCTTATAAAGATTTATCATTTCAATAAGTCCCGTCATAGCCTCAAAACCTTTATTTCCTACTTTTGTTCCGGCTCTTTCGATTGCCTGCTCAATTGTATCGGTTGTTAAAAGCCCAAAAGTTACAGGAGTGTCAAAATTTAAAGTTGTGTTAGCTATTCCTTTTGTAGCTTCTGCCGCTACATAATCAAAATGTGGAGTTGCACCTCTTATTACTGCACCAAGGCATACAATTCCGTCGTAAAAATCTTTTTTTAATGCCCTTTTTAATACAAAAGGAATTTCAAAAGCGCCCGGTACTAAAATAAGGTCTAAGTTTTCGTCTTTCCCCCCGTTTCTTAAAAACGCATCTCTTGCACCTTCTATTAACCTGTCGGTAATTAGATGGTTAAATCTGCTAGCAATAATTGCTACTCTTTCACTTCCTTCAAGTTGTAAATTTCCTTCATATCTGTTCATAAATTCTCCTTTTAAAATTATTCACACACTTATTCACATTAATTTGTACATTTTTTTATGCATTCAATATCTTTTAAAATATTATCAAGCGTTTCAGGTGTTATCATATTTGCACCATCACTTAACGCTTCATCCGGATTATAATGGGTTTCAAAGAAAAATCCATCAACTCCAACAGCAGCAGCCGCACGGCTAAGAGGTGCTACAAACTCTCTTTTTCCAGAGCTTTTTCCTCCAGCTCCACCCGGCATCTGAACACTATGGGTTGCGTCAAAAATTGTAGGAGCGAATTTTCTCATAATAACCAAGCTTCTCATATCCACAACCAAATTTCCATATCCAAAAGTTGTGCCTCTTTCAGTTAGCCATACTCCGTGTTTTTTTGAGTTTTCATAACTTACTTCATCACATCCTCTGGTTTTTAATACTTTTAGGACCGAATATCTCATATCCTCAGGGTTCATAAACTGACCCTTTTTGATATTTACTATTTTGTCTGTTTTTGCAGCTTCTACCAATAAATCTGTCTGGCGGCAAAGAAACGCAGGTATTTGCAATACATCAACAACCTCAGCCGCTTTTTTCACCTGCCATGTTTCATGAACATCTGTTAAAAGTTTGTATCCAAATTTTTGTTTGACTTCGTTTAAAATATCCAGCCCTTTTTCAATCCCAGGACCTCTGTAGCTATCAAGTGAGGTTCTGTTTGCTTTATCAAAACTTGCTTTAAAATAAAAGTTATATTTTTCATTATATGGTTTTAAGTATTCAGCAATTTTAAAAATCTGCTCTTTGCTTTCAATTACACAAGGTCCCGCTATTAAAATCATTTATTTGCCTTTTTTTAAAGAGATTATATCATACTTAAAAAAAATTTAGAAAATGTCGATACTCTAAGCAAAATTTTGCTTTTAAGGATATATTTGATGGAGAAGATGAAAAATTATCTTTATAAATCCTTATATAAGGATTTGCCTATTATTATAATTTTTATCAAAATTCAAGCAAGAATACTCCATCTAAATCACAAAGTGATTAGGTGGAGATGAATTAGCAAATTATAAGTAAGCTTTACAAATTTTGCAATTCAGATATAATTTTTTTGTTACTTATAACAAACAAAAGGCGGTATATAGTGCTTTTAACTACAAACAACAGAGTTAAAACCCAAAATAAAGCAAAACTTGCAATTTTAAATGAACTCACAAGAAACTCGAAAGACTTATACAATAAAGCACTATATACCATTAGACAACACTTCTTTTCAACAAAAGAGTATCTACCCTACATTGAAGTCTATAAACTCTTAAAATCAAGCGAAGAGTATAAAAGACTTCCAAGCAATGCAAGTCAGCAGACTTTAAAACAGGTCGATAATGCTTTTAAGAGCTTTTTCAAACTTTTAAAAGTTAAAAGTCAAGGACAAAAAGTCCATATTCCAAGATATTTGGATAAAGACGGGCATTACAAAGTAATTTATACAAAAATTCATTTAAAAACAATGGATAACGGATATATCAGACTTGCATTGCCAAAATATATCAAAGAAAAATACAAAGTTAATTATCTCTACTTTAAGATACCAAAACATATCCAGAACAAAGAGATAAAAGAAGTGCATATCTTGCCATATAAACCACATTACAAAATATCGTTTGTATATAGCGACGGAGATAAAAATCTCAATAACTATATAACAGATGATATTATGGCAATAGACTTTGGAATAGACAACCTTGCGACCATTGTAACAAGATACGATAAACCTATACTGCTTGATGGCAAGTCCTTGAAATCCAAGAACAGATATTTCAATAAAAAAATATCTGTTTTGCTATCAAGTATAACAAAGGGTAAAAATCCAAAAGAGTGGCAAAAAAAGAACTTTAAAAGATTAAACATCTGGTATCAAAGAAGAGAAAACTATATCAAAGACTATCTACATAAAACAGCTACAAAAATAATCAACATCGCAATAGAAAAAGGAATTAAAACTATTGTAATAGGTTATAACAAACTATGGAAAAATAGATGTAATATCGGAAAAAAAAACAACGAAAAATTCCTCTCAATTCCTCATTCGAAATTACTTCAATACATCAAATACAAAGCTATTCAACATAAAATAGAGATAATCGAAATGGAGGAAAGCTATACTTCAAAATGTGATGCCCTTGCATTAGAGCCAATTCAAAAACACAAAAAATATCTTGGAAAAAGAGTTAAAAGAGGACTATTCCAATCAGGTATAGGGAAATTAATCAATGCGGATGTAAACGGGGCGTTGAATATATTAAGAAAAAGCGTAGCCTGCGATTCTCTAATTAAAGAGATAGCAGGTAGAGGGCTTGTGTTCCAGCCTGTAAGGGTGCATATACACCCTTACAAACCTTCCTATAAAGGAAGCTCTCTCTATAATTCGTAAGCATTTAGGGGGGAGAGGTTCACTATTCTCCTCCTATTCAAAAAGATGATTTTGAAAAAAAATTTTTAAAGGATAAAAATGGTAGTGAGTAAATACAGCGCAAGCGGAAATGATTTTGTAATTTTTCATACGTTTAGAAAAAAAGATAGAAGTGATTTGGCAAAAAAACTTTGTGATAGACAAAATGGAGTAGGGGCTGATGGACTTATTGTAATTTTGCCCCATAGTGAATATGATTTTGAGTGGCAGTTTTACAATGCTGATGGAAGTGTTGCTAAGATGTGCGGAAACGGTAGCAGGGCAGCCGCTCATTATGCCTATATCAATGATTTAGCTGATAAAAAGATGAAATTTTTAACAGGTGCTGGTGTTATTAAAGCTGAGGTTGAGGGAGATATTGTTGAATCTCAGCTAACTCCATATAAGCTTATAGGAGAATATGAGGATTTTGGAAAAAAATTTAAGATATATGATACAGGGGTTCCTCATATTGTTCTTTTAGAAGGAATTAAAAATTTCAATAAAGAACTTGCTGCAAAGCTTAGATATAAATATAATGCAAATGTAAACTGGGCCGAAGTTAAAGACAATAAGCTTTATGTTAGGACATATGAAAGAGGTGTTGAAGATGAAACACTTGCGTGTGGGACAGGAATGTGTGCTTCTTTTTTAGTAGCAAGGGATAAAGGACTTTTAGGAGATAGTGTAAAAGTGTATCCTAAAAGTAAAGAAGAGCTTGAAATTTCTTTAAAAGATGGTAGTCTTTACTTTAAAGGAAAAGTTAAAAAAGTTTTTGAAGCTTATTTAGATATGTTACAAAATTAGACTCGAGCAATATGTAGTGTTACAATTTGTAATTTTTTTTAAAAAAAGATATATTTAGTCTTTTTTATTTTCTCTCTTTATGTTAAACTGCAATAAAAAAAGGAGGCACTATGCCAGTAATAACTAAATTAAAAGGGAACGATGTAGCACTTTACGGAAACCAGGTAAATGTTGGTGATGAAGCTCCGGTTGTAACTTTACCAAATACTGCCCTTGAAGAAGTAAAAATCGGAGGGGCTCAGGGTGTAGCTCAGCTTATTATTGCAGTTCCAAGCCTTGATACTCCTGTTTGTGCAACTGAGACAAGAAAATTCAATGAAGAGGCTGCAAAAGTACAAAACGCTGTAGTTTGTGTGGTATCAATGGATTTACCGTTTGCATCAAAAAGATTTTGTTCAACAGAAGGTGTTGAAAATCTTCAGGTATTAAGTGATTACAGAGAAAAATGTTTTTCAACTTCTTATGGGACTTTAATTGCAGAAGGACCGCTTAGAGGTCTTAGCGCAAGAGCGATTTTTGTAGTTGGAAAAGATGGAAAAATCTCTTATAAAGAGCTTGTTCCTGAAATTACAGAAGAACCAAACTATGAAGCGGCTTTAAACGCACTTAAAGAAGCGGCTTCTAAATAATTCTTCTTTTCTTCTTTTTTAGTATAATACCTTTAAAATTTGTTGTTAAGGAATAAAATGTATTTAAGTGTTAATGAATCTTTAGGTTTTGCTCTAACCACTACTCTTAATACTTTAAGAAAAAAATTTAATTCTGAGCTTAAAAGTTTAGATATTACATCTGAGCAATATGCGGTAATGAAACTTGTATTAGAGTTTGCTTCTCTTATGCCAAGTAAAATTGCGGATATGTTAAGCAGGGATAGGGCAAATATTACAAGAATTGTAAATTCTTTGGAAAAAAAAGGTTTTATAAAAAAAGAGAAACTAAACGAAAAATCTTATGTAATAACTTTAACAGATAAAGGAAAAAAAGCTTTAGAAAAAGCTGAAAAAATTGTAATAGATTTTAACAAAAGAATAAAAAATATAATTTCCGAGGATGATTATAACTGTTTGATAGAGAAACTCTTTTTAATAAGAGATAATTTTTAAAGGTTTTAAATGAAAAATATATTGTTTTTAGTTTTAGTTTTTTCTTTTGTTAAAGCTGAAATAGTAGATAGGGTTGTGGCAAGTGTAAATAATGAGCCTATAACTTCTTATGATATTTCACAGGTTGTTAAAAATAAGAATCTCTCTGCCGAGGATGCTTTGAATTATTTAATAGACAAAAAAATTTTAGATGAACAGATAAAAAAATTTGGGATAAGTGTAGATGAGTTTGATATTGAAAATGCAATGGAAAAAATAGCTAAACAAAACGGAATGAGTCTTTTTGAGTTTAAAACTTTTTTGCAGGAAAAAGGAAAACTTGAGGAGTTTAAAAATCAGTTGAGAGATTCCCTTTTAAAAGATAAACTTTTTAAGGCAATTGTAAGTTCAAAATTAAGGGTTTCTCCTGAAGAGATAAAAAGTTATTATGAAAATCATAAAGAGGAGTTTTCTACCTTTAAAACAGTTCAGGTGATTGCATATTATTCAAACAACCCTCAAACGCTCGAAAAAATAAAAAAATCTCCTTTAATTTCTCAAAACGGCGTAAGCTCAAAAACAGAGGTGTTTGAATACAGCGAACTTCCCCTTAATTTGATGTATCTTTTTAAAAATACAAAAGTTGGGGAATTTACTCCTATTATGAATAACGGAACAAATTATATAATGTATTATGTTGCAAGAAAAGACGGGAAAGTTTATTTACCTCCTGAAAAAGTGAAAAATATTATTGCAAGTAAAATTATTGCTCAAAAAAGAGAGGAGATATTAAAAAGCTATTTTGCGAAGGTTAAAAACCAGGCAAATATTAAAGTTTACAACTGATATTTTTTATTTCTCCCTCTATTTTTTTAAAGCCATCTTCATAAATCCAAATTTCAAACTCTATATTTTCTTTTTTTAGAATTTGTTTTATTTTTTCTTTTTCCTTTGTTAAGATTGCAACACCGCACTCTTTAAATATTTCATTTGGAACGGGAATTGATTTTATGTTCTCTTTTTTTAACACTTTTTCTGCTTTAAGTCCTGTTGGAATGTCTGCAAAATTGAAATAATAATATTCTTTTAAATTATCTGTAAATTTATAAAAAATCTCTTTTAAATGAAGCCTTATGCCTGCTGGAAGATATTTAAGCTCTGCCATTAGTTCTCCTCAAAATCAGGGACATTGCACTTTTTTAATTCTTTTTCCCTAAGTTGTCCGCAGGCTGCGGATATATCCATTCCTTTGCTTTCTCTTATAGTGCAGGTTATACCTCTATCAAGCAAGAAACGCTGAAATTTTTTCATAGTCTCTTCATCAGGACGTTTGTAAGGGCTTCCTGGATATGGGTTAAAATAGATTAGATTTACTTTGCTTGGAATTCCGTTTAAAAGTTTTACAAGTTTTTTTGCTGAAGCAATATCGTCATTTACATCTTTAATAACAAGATATTCAAACATTACTTTTTTTCTTTTATCAATTGGAAATTCTCTTACAGCTTCAATTACACTTTGAATGTTATATGCTTTATTAAGTGGAATTAACTCTTCTCTTAATTTATCATCAACAGCGTGAAGGGAAATTGCTAAATTTACTCCAAGGTTTTCTTCTCCAAGTTTTTTAATCTTAGGTGCAATTCCGGAAGTTGAGATTGTCTGTCTTTTTGGAGATATGTTAAGTCCGTCTGGATGGGCGATAATTTTAATTGCTTTTACAAGGTTTTGATAATTATCAAGAGGTTCTCCCATTCCCATATAAACAACATTTAACGCTTTGTTTTCATCAAAGTTTTTAAATTTTTTCATAAACCAAACTTGTGCTACAATCTCACCTGCGCTTAAATTTCTTACAAATCCTCCTTTTGCAGTCAGACAAAACGCACACCCGACTTTACATCCAACCTGGGTTGAAACACAAACGGTATATTTTGCTTCCTTTTTTTTGCCGTTTTCTATTCTTTCGTCTTTCATTTTAATTAAAACCGTCTCAACTGTGTGATTATCGTGAAGTTTAAACAAAAACTTCTCAGTCCCGTCTTTTGCAACTTCGTGATTTACCAGCTCAAGAGGATTTACAATAAATTCATTTTTTAACTTTTCTCTTAAATCTTTAGGAAGGTTTGTCATTTTTTCAAAATCATCCACATATTTTCTATAAATCCAGTTATAAAGCTGTTTTACTCTAAATTTTGGTTTTATTCCCATTTCTTCGAGTTCTTCAGGAAGATAATCCATAAAAACTTTTTTATCCATTTTTTTCCTTTATAATTTTTTTATCTTTTAAATATTCTATTAAAATTGTTTTTGCTTTTTTTATGTTGTTTATATACTCTTTATGAGCGTTTTTATCACAGTAGTTTGTAATTACAAAAATTCCCATTGCGTTTATTTCAAACTCTTTTGCTACTCTCATAACGGAAAAAAACTCCATATTTTCAGCGTCAATTCCAAGCTTTAGATAAGCTTGTGATAAACTGTTGTCAGTTGTTATATAATTTGATGAATTGACAAGGACAGATGGTTTTAAAGATATTATATTATCAAGTGGAGTATAGCACTCTTTTTTCAACACACAGTGTTCTATATTGCTGGCACTAAATGATTTTATAACCTCAAAAGGTTTGAATCGTCCGTAACTTCCGGCACTTCCTATAAAAATTAAAAATTCAGGCTTATCAAAAAGGCAGATATGCGTTAAGTTGATTGCACTTTCAATAAGTCCAATTCCTATAGGAGTTGCAAAGTCAAAAATTTCTTTATTTCCAGAGCTTATTATCATTTTTCCCCCGTATCACGTGAAACTCTACTTACACGACAAAATAATTTTATATTTAGTTTCAATGTATGTAGGCTTTAAAATAATTTTTTCTTCATCAGGCGTTAAAAATATCAGTTTTTTTAATTTGCAGTCTTTATAAACTTTTTTTATTTTTTTTAGTACCTTATATTGAATTTTATCCATATCTACAATCGCTATTTTTATGTTTTTAAATTTTGCGTTATCTGGTGCGTAAAACTCGTTTTCAAGCCACATATTGATTTTATCTAAATCTCCTATTAAAATATATCCATTTTTAATTTTAATAAATTTAAAAGGAAAAATTAAATCGTTTTTTTTAGTTTGAATTAAAATTGTTTCTTTTTTAGGTATTATATACTCTTTATAGATTTTTATAAATTCAACTTCAAATGCAAAAACTAAAAAAGGAATCAAAAGTATAAGTTTTTTCAATTTTATATCCTAACACTTATACTGTTTTTTCTTAAATATTGCTTTAAATCCATTATATCTATTTCTTTGAAATGAAATATGCTTGCCGCTAACGCCGCATCCGCTTTATGCTCAAAAACCTCTTTAAAATGTTCCATTTTTCCTGCTCCTCCGCTTGCAATTACCGGAACATTAACAAGTGAGGATATTTTTTCTGTTATTTCGATGTCAAACCCGGCTTTTGTTCCGTCTGCATCCATCGATGTTAAAAGTATCTCACCTGCTCCTCTATCTACTACCTCTTTTGCCCATTTTATTGCATCAAGTCCTGTGTCTTCACGGCCTCCTTTGATAAAAACATGCCACTTATCATGAGCCACTTTTTTAACATCAATTGCTACTACAATACATTGAGATCCAAATCTTTTAGAAGCTTCGTTTATAAATTCAGGTTTTTTTACTGCAGCTGAATTGATGCTGACTTTATCGCATCCTACATTTAATAAATCATAAATATCATTAAGTTCGCTTATTCCTCCTCCGACAGTGAGAGGAATAAATACTTCACGCGCCACTTCTTTTACAATATCCACAATAGGTTTTCTTTCTTCATAACTTGCGGTAATATCAAGAAAAGTCAGTTCATCAGCTCCTTCTTCGTTATAACGTATAGCTGCTTCTACCGGGTCGCCTGCATCTTTAAGTCCTACAAAATTAACACCTTTTACAACCCTTCCGTTTTTTACATCTAAACAGGGAATTATCCTTTTGGCAAAATACTCCATTTAGCGCCTTTTTTGTTATAATTTTAGCATACTATTTACTTTTAAAGAAAGGATATGCTATAATCAAGGCGAAAAAGAAGTTTGGTCAAAATTTTTTAAAAGACAGGCATTATTTAGAAAAAATCGTCCAAGCGATGCCCAATACTGATAATTTGGTAGTAGAAATTGGGCCTGGCTTAGGCGATTTAACAGAAAAGCTGCTGGAAAAAAGAAGAGTTACAGCTTTTGAGATAGACAAAGAACTTTGTGAAATTTTAAAAGAAAAATTTCCAAATCTTAATTTAAAATGTGGTGATGTATTAGAGTATTGGCAAGAGAGCTTGGCAGATGAAGATTATGACTTAATAGCAAATCTGCCATATTATGTAGCAACAAATATTATTTTAAAAGCACTAAGAGATAAAAATGCAAAAAATATTGTTGTTTTAATTCAAAAAGAGGTAGCAGATAAATTTGCGGCAAAACCTGGTGAGAAAAATTACGGCAGTCTAGCTATTTTAGCCCAGCAGGTGGCTGATGTTAAAAAACTTTTTGATATTCCGCCGGGTGCGTTTGTTCCGTCACCAAAGGTGATGAGTAGTGTTATTAGTTTTTCTAAATTTAAAGATTCATACGATGAGGAGTTTGCCAAATTTTTAAAAATAGCTTTTGCAAACCCAAGAAAGACTTTAAAGAAAAATTTATCTGTATATGATTTTAAACCTCAGGAATTCGGACTTGCCGATACCATAAGACCTCACCAGGTTGATGGCTCTACTTTTTTCCGGCTCTTTTCTGCGCTAAAAGAAAGGAGTAAAAATGGAAAAAGAAATAAATCTACAAGAAGCGATTAAAAATACAATAGAAGAAAATTTAAAACCTGAAACTTTAGAAAAAGAGAATAAAGAAAACAGCGAAACTCCAAAAAATCAAAAAAACATCAATAAAAAATTACACTCTAAGCAAAATCATCAACAAATAAAAAAAACTGATTCCAAAAATTTTGTGTGGTTTAAAGATTTAAATAAAGCTTTTAATGAAAATGAAAAAATACAGCAGGCGAGACTTAGTTGTTTTAATAAAATAGATTCAAATAAAAAAGGATGGGTAAGATTTACACCTCTTGGCGGACTTGATGAAATTGGCGGTAACTGTGCTGTACTTGAAACGGAAGATAGTGCGATTATTATTGATTGTGGTATGAGTTTTCCAAGTGAGGATATGCACGGAGTTGATATTTTAATTCCAGATTTTAGTTATCTTAGAGAAATACGTCATAAAATAAAAGGTCTTATTATTACTCACGGACACGAAGACCATATAGGTGCTGTTCCGTATCTATTTAAAGAGATGCAGTTTCCAATTTATGGTACTTCTCTTCCTCTTGCGATGATTGAAAATAAATTTAAAGAACATAAAATTCATCATTACAAAAGCTATTTTAGAAGCGTTAAAAAAAGAACTCCTATTCAGATAGGCGATTT
>JAMOSM010000015.1 GCA_027063075.1 Nautiliaceae bacterium
TATAAAGACATTATTGCCGATTTTCCTCTTATTAATAAAAGTTTTGATTTAAGTTATGCCGGAAATGATTTGTAAAGGATAAAGATGCTAAGATTTTGGGAAAAAAGACTTAAGACCGGGATAATTACCGAAAATTTGGAATTTGACAAAGAATTTGAAGAAATAAAAAAAGAGATAAAAGATAAAGTCAAAAAACACTTTGCAGGAAGCCTTGCTATAAGAATGGTAGATAGTGGGAGTTGCAATGCGTGTGAAGCTGAATGTAACGCACTAAGTAATCCTTACTATGACCTTGAAAGACTTGGAATACATTTTGTTGCAAGCCCAAGACATGCTGATATTATGTTTTTAAGCGGGGTTATGACAATGAATATGTACCACCACGCCATTGATTGCTATAACCAGATGCCATCTCCAAAATGGGTAATTGCAATAGGAGATTGTGTAAAAGATTTAGGAGTCTTTGAAAAAACATATGCTATCAAAGGAAACGATTTAAAGATAGATTATTTCATATCAGGATGTCCTCCAACTCCAGAAGAGATAATAAAAGGGCTTTTAGAATTTTTAAAAACTTTTAAATAATATTTTTAAGCTTTTTTAATTTTATGTAAAACTTTATTCAAAAAACTTCTCAATAATCTCTTTTTGAATTCTTTTTGGTCTTTTTGCATTAAAATCAACAAACACCCATTCACTAAATCCTGACGATATTAATTTATCATTTTTATAAATTTCATATTTTCTTATAACAGATACTTTTTTAACCTCATCAATAAATGTTTTTACAATCAACCTGTCATTCTCAAAAGCAGGAAGCTTATATTCAATACAGTGTTTTTTTGCAATCCAGCTAACACCGTTTCTTTTATAGTATTCAATCCTAAAGCCCTCTTGTATGGAATGCTTCATAGCAGAATCTATCATCCATTCAAGATACCTTAAATTATTTACATGACCGTTAAAATCTATATCTTTTTTTGTAACAATAATCTCTTCTTTATAAATTTTCGGATTCATAAAAAACCTTTTTAATTATAAGCAGAAAAGAAGGAGAAATTATCTCCATCCCCTTTGATAATACCCCATTACAGAAGCACTTTCTATTGTGTGTTCTTTAATAGCTTCAGACAAAATCTGAGGGTTTATATCCCTGCTTACTTCAAATCCTTCTATATCTAACGCATACACAGTAATAATATATCTGTGAGGAGATCCTGGAGGCGGACAAGGACCTCCATATCCTATTTCACCATAATCATTAAGAGTTTGATATCCTAAATTAAAATAAGGACTGTCAGGATTTCCAGCTCCTTCAGGAAAATGAGTAACATTTACAGGAATATTTACAACAATCCAATGCCACCATCCGTGGTCTGTCGGAGCATCAGGGTCAAACATAGTAATAGCAAAAGATTTAGTTTCTACCGGAAAATTATCCCACATAAGCTCAGGAGAGATATTTTCTCCCCCGCATAAAGAATAAACATATTTTAAAGGAATTCTCTCTTTAAAATCCGGGGCTTTTAAATTCATTGCATAAATCATAATACCTCCTATTAAAAAGATTAAAAGTTTTTTCATAAATTCCTCCTTATATTAATAATCGACACTTAAATAAATCCCTTTATAATTTTTGATAAAATTACAACAAAAAAGGAATTTTATGCTTAAACCTCTGCTTATAGAAATAGGAGTTGAAGAACTTCCCGCTATACCTTTATTAAAAGAACTTCCAAACATTGAAAAAAAATGGCTATCTGTTTTAGAAAAATATAATTTAAAAACAGGCTTTAGTTTTTATTATACCCCAAGAAGATTAACACTTTGGCATAGAGAATTCCCTGTAAAACAGCCTGATACCGAACAGGAAATCTGGGGAGCACCAAAAGCTATTGCTGAAAAGAACCTAAAAGCCCTTGAAGGTTTTGCTAAAAAATGCGGTATTTCACCTCAAGAAGTTACATACAAAACAAAAGGAAATCAGGAATTTTTATATTATAAAACGATAATAAAAGGAAAAGAAGCAAAAGAACTTCTTCCTGAAATGATTGAAGAGTGGCTAAAAAGCCTAAATTTTGGCAAAACAATGAAATGGGGAGAGTGCAAAGAAGAGTTTATAAGACCTGTTAGATGGATTTTATGTATGCTTGAAGATGAAGCTTTGACATTTAATAAATACTGTGTAACATCAAGCAACTTTACTATGCCTCACAGAGTATTTAAAGAACCAATTTTTATTGACTTTGTAGGAAACTATTTCTGCGAGCTTGATAAAAAAGGAGTAATTTTATATCAGGACGAAAGAAAAAGAAAAATACTTGATGGCATAAAAAAAATAGAAAAAGAAAACGGTGTAACTGTTGAAATCGATGAAAATCTTCTCAATGAAATTGTAGCTATTACAGAATATCCGACTCCTCTTCTTGGAAGATTTGACGAAAAATTTTTAGTATTGCCTCCTGAAGTTATTATTACAAGTATGAAAGAGCATCAAAGATATTTTCCTGTTTATAAAGACGGAAAACTTACAAATGCCTTTGTAGTTGTAAGCAATGCATATACAGATGATTTCAGCAAAATTATTAAAGGTAATGAAAAAGTATTAAGAGCTAGACTTAGTGATGCCTTATTCTTTTACGAAAATGACTTAAAAAACGGTTTAAGTATTGAAGGTCTAAAAGATATAGTCTATATGGATAATTTAGGAAGCGTATATGATAAAGTAAAAAGAGAAGAAAAAATAGGTGAATATCTAGCTAAAAAATATAATAAAAACATAGAAAAAATTAATAAAGCAATCAATCTTGCAAAAGCAGATTTATTAACCGAAATGGTTTATGAATTCACTGAACTTCAGGGAATTATGGGATATTATTATGCTAAAAAAGAAGGAATTGATGAAGAAATAGCAACCGCAATAAAAGAGCAATACACAGATACTGCATCTAATGACATCTCAGCAATTTTAAATATCGCAAGAAACCTCGATACATTAATGGGGCTTTTTAGCATAGGAAAACTTCCAAAAGGCAATAAAGACCCGTTTGGTCTAAGACGTGCGGCAAATTACATTATAAAAATAGCTCTTGAAAATAATATTCCCCTTGATATAAAAGAAGTTATAAATGACTTAAAAGAAAACTATCCCGGCCTTGATGAAGAAAAACTACTTCAGTTTATTTTCGAAAGACTTTATAAATTTTACAATGTAAACCCTTCAGTCATTAGATCAGTCCTTGCAACAGGAGAAAGTAACTTAAAAGAAATTGATAAAAAAATTAAACTTTTAAATAAAATCGTTGAAAGCGAAGATTTTAAAGATTTAGCAGTAACTTTTAAAAGAGTGGCAAATATAGTAAAAGATTTTGATTTAAATTCAATCAGCGTTGATGAAAATCTTTTTGAAAAAGAGGAAGAAAAAAAACTTTGGAAAGAGTTTAAAGAAGTAAAAGAGATTAAAGACCTTGAAAAGAAACTTGACTTTTTGGTATCTTTAAAACCACTTATAGATAAATTTTTTGACAATGTAATGGTAAATGTTGAAGATGAAAAAATAAAACATAACAGAAAAAGCCTTATTGCATCAATATACAAAGAGTTTTTGGATATAGGAGATATAAAAGAAATCACTCTTTAGGAGAGAAAATGAAAATTACAATAAACGGAATAGAAAAAGAGATAAAAGAAAATACCACCATAAAAGAGCTTTTAGAAGAACTTAAAGTTCTTGATAAAACAATGGCGGTTGCTGTTAATATGAAAATAGTAAAAAAAGAGGAATGGGATAAATATACATTAAATAAAGGCGACAAAATAGAAGCCTTAAACTTTGTAGGAGGAGGTTAAATCTCTTCTATCCCTGTAAAAATTAAATTAATTTCAAGCCCTTCTAAATCATTATCTATTGTTGTAGCAAATATAATATCAGCGTCTTCATCAGCTATCTCATAAATCTTACCCATAATTTTTTCTATCTCAATTAAAGGAAAATCCTCTTTTAATCTAAAATTAATTAATACTCCTTTAGGAGTAAAATTAAGATTAAGTTCTTCTAAACATTTATCTGAATCTTTGCATTTTAATGTTTTTATATAAGCAAAACCTTCATAAGAACATATTAAATCTAAATCTTCAAAAGAAAGCGAAAACTCTAAATCATTTTTAGAAGTTATAAATTCAGAAAGGCTCATATTAAATCCTTTGACACCTTTTAGTTGTGAAAATAAAGAGGAAGGGTCCTAGTGACCGCATCCGCAGTTACCACTACCACAGTGCCCACCCTGAGCTTCGGCTCCAACTTGACCTGTTAGCGCCTCTTCAGGTGTAGCTTCTCTTTTATTTACCACTTTAACTTCAAATGTTAAATCTTCTCCCGCTAATGGGTGATTATAATCAATTGTAACTTCTTTATCATTAAAATCTTTTACAGTTACAGCAATTACCTGACCATCTGGAGATTGACCATAAAGAGTCATTCCTTTTTGAAGTTCAATACCTTCAAACTGCTCTCTTGGAAGAGCCTGAACTAAATCTTCTCTGTACTCTCCATATGCTTCAGCAGCCGGAACAGTAATAGTTTTTTCCTCTCCAACTTCCATTTTTTCAACTTCTTTTTCAAGACCAGGAATAATTTGTCCTTTTCCTGCTATAAATTCTAAAGGAGCTTGTCCTTTATTTGAATCAACTACTTCACCTTTTGAATTTTTAACTGTATATTCAATTCCATATACTGTTGCCATGATTTTCCTTTTTTTAAATTATAAGTAAAGATTATATCAAATTATTTTAGTTTTTCCAACTCTTTTTTTGCCAATTTTGCATATTTAGAATTTGGATAATCATTAACTATTTTCTTAAAAGTAAGTTTTGCAGCCTCTTTATTTCCTAATTTTTCAAAAGATATAGCTGTATGGTATAAAAGCCTTTCAGTAAAAGAGGTTTTTTTAGGATAAAGCTCTACACTGTTTTTATAAAACCCTAAAGCTTTTTCATAATTTCCTTTTTTAAAAGCTATTTCACCTAAATAATATGAACTTGTCGCAGGCAGATAATTTTTTGAAAGAGTATATTCAAAAAGCTTTTGAGCTTTATCTAATTCTCCTCCAAAAAAATAAGCCTTTGCCTGTTTCATAGCTTCTTTAGGAGAGAGAGGTTTAGTCTGAAGTTTTTTTAAAGTTTCTAAAATAACATCCATTGAATTTTTTAAATAGTTAAAATTATCATTTTGAATAACAGCCATCTCTTTTATTGATTTTTTAATATTTTGAATTTCGTTATTTAAATAAGTAATATTTTGTTCTAATGTTTTAATTTTTTTATCTAAATAAACATAATGTTCTTTTGTTAAATTAAGCTCTTTTTTAAAATTTATCATTGTCTGATTTAAAGAGTCAAGCTCTGCAAGAAGCGTACTAAAAGCTGCTAATTTTGTTTTTATTTCAGATAATGTTTCATCATAAGAAATCAGTCTAACTTTGTAGCTGTTTTTAAGTTTTTCTAATTCTTTTTTTAGTTTGTTTAATTCAGTAGAGAGTTTATTTATATTTTTTTTATTCTCTATAATAGCTTTTTCTTGTGGAGTTAAGCCATATTCACCGTTAATTCCTGCATTAAAAGGATTAATATCGGCATATAAAATAAATGGGACTAAAAAGAAAAAAATTTTTTTCATACAATTCCTTTTTTAAGGAATTGTACCTAAATTATGGAAGGTATGTAAAATTGTCTCTTCTATTTAACCTCCAGCACCATCTAGCATGTGCAGTACATACAGGATTTAGTTCTCCATAACTTATAATTGTAAGCTTTTGAGGATTAACCCCAAGTTTTATAAGAGCATTTTTTACACTGTTTGCTCTTTTTAATCCAAGTGCATAGTTATACTCTTCAGTCCCCCACTCATCACAGTTACCTTCGATTCTAACAGTATAATTAGTTGGATTTGATTTAATAAGCTCTGCTAATTTCTCAACTTTTGGCCATTGGTCAGGTCTTATGTTATATTTGTCAAAATCAAAATAAACCACAATACTTGCCAATTTTTTAGCAAACTGCTGATTGTTTTGAGTTTGTGAAACTGTAATAGTAGTAGCAGTTAAATTTTGTTCTTCTACAACTCTATTTTCTGTACTAACACTCTCATTTTCCGTAGAAGTATTTAAGTTTTCCTCTGGCATACTAACAGCTACAGTTTGTGTTGAAGCAGTTTCATTTTTTTCTACAACATTTTGAGATGTTTTAGGCTGCTGAGCATTTTCTAAATCAGGATGCTTCGCACATCCAACTAACAAAAGTAACGCACCAAGTCCTGTTGCTAACGCTAACTTTTTCATTTAAATCTCCTTTATTTTATTTACCAATCAAATGATTGAAGTATTTTAGTTAATGGATAATAAAAAACTTTACGTTCATTTAAACGTATTATACCAATTTTACTATAAAAATTCTCTCTTTTTATAAACATAATCGAACTTCCATCTACAGAAAAATTAGGAAACATATTTTGCCCTTTCATTGTAAGGCGTTTTAAAGAATCATCATCGGCATTTACTAAAAACAGATTAAAAGTATTAGGCTTAAATTCATTTGCAGTTTCTCTGCTGCTTATTACTAAATAATTTTTAACCCCATCAACTCCCACCTGATTTTTACCGTGATACAGTACCCTTTTAATTTCTCCGGTTTTTAGGTCTTTTGAAAAAACATAGGGGATTCCGTATCTATCTGATACAAACACCACCTTATCATTAACCCAGAATTTTCCATTTACATCAATCCCTGGATAATTTGTAATTCTTTTTAATTTTTTTGTCTTTAAATCCATCATATAAACATCAGGCTGAGCATCTAAAGCCAGAGTTAAAAGTATTTTGTCTTTTTTTACATCAGATACTATAAGAATTCCGGGAGAAGAGATAATTCTTTTAATTTTCCCAGTAATCAAATTGTATTTATATAAAACAGGAAGTCTTTCATATTTTGTAAAAAATATAGTTGTCTGTTTTTCATCCGCCCATTTTGGAAAGATATTAAGACCTCCACTTATTATTTTTTTCTTATAAGAGAGAGTATAATCACTTAAGTAAATATTTGCCTGTTTTGGAGCAACAAGTAAAGAATAAATAACTTTTCTTATTAAAAACTTTGCACTTGGCAGATGAAAATATTCATTAATATCATAAACGGCTCTATGTACTAAAAAAGGAAAATATGCATAAGAATTTGAACGGTATTTTTTTATTAAAAAAGGATTGCCGTTTTTTACATATTCGACTTTTAATGTTTTTGAATTTTTATTATAAGTAAAAATAAATTTTGTAGAAGAATTTTTTTCTATATCAAAATGGTCAAGGACCTGAAAATCCATATTCAAAATTTTTTTGACATCTTCAGGTCCGTTATATTCAATTGAAATAACAGGCTTATTTTCTAAATATTTAGTAATAACATATTCTTTAGCAAACAAAAAAACAGCGAGCACTAAAAAAATTATTTTTCTCATTTATTAACCTTTGTCTGAAATAAAATATTTAAATTAAAATTTTTATCAAAATTTAAAGTTTTAATCAAAGAAATAAGCAACTTTTGTTTATTTTCATCAATATTTGAATCTAAAATAACTACTTCAATATTTCTATCATTATTAATTACATGTATTTTAGCATATTCTCCGGGAATATCAGAAACTTCATCCCAGACTTTAGCAATTTTTGAAATAATTTTATTAATCTCTTCTTCTTTTAAATTATTTGAAGAGCGGTTTTCATAACTTATGTCCACATTTACATTTTTTATATTTTCTAACAGTTTTTCTGCTCTTTTTAAACCTCTAAATCTACTCATTTCTTCTGACTTTTTAAGTTTTAAGGGAGCTGTCTTTATATTTGTCTTTACGTTTTTAAAAATATCCTTAAAATCAACCTCACCACCTTTAGTTATATTTGTTTTACTACCTTTTTTTATTTTTTTTACAGGTTCTTTTTTAGGTATCTTTTTTAAAAGAGCCGCTTTTTTGAGAATGTTTTTTCGCTCAGGGGTATATTTAAAACTGTTTTGTATAACCGCAGTATGAATTAAAACCTCTTTTTGAATTTTTTTATGTTCTAAAAAAACATACTTAAAAAAAAGAAATACTATTAAAAAATAGATAAGCAAAGAAAGAAAAAAAGAAATTAAAAATCTCATTTAGTAAGTAACCCTATCTGAGTAAATCCTGTTTTTACAACTCCTGCATAAACTTTCATAAAAGTATTGTATTTTATATTTTTATCCGCTGCGATATAAACTAAGGCATTTTTATTAAAATTACCGTATTTCAAATTAAAATTTTCTAAAAAATTTTCAAGTGGAATTTTTTGCTCATTTACAATAGCATATTTCGAATTTGGTATTACTATTGTAATAGTTGCCTTTTTAACTGCAGGAGTTGTTCTGCTGCCTTTAGGCAAATTTACACTCTTTTCCTGGTAAGTACTCACAGTTACCGAAACCATTAAAATTGCCAGTAACACCAGCATTATATCTACAAAAGGGGTAATGTTAAGTTCTGGCTTTTTCATTTGCTAAGATACATATCCCTTTGCATTTTTAAAGTCGCAATCAAATCCTCCACTTTTTTTGAAAGAATTTGATGAAAACTATAAGCCGGTACTGCCACTATAATACCCACAGCAGTCGCAATTAAAGCATCGGCAATTGCCGGGGCTATCATATTAATAGTTGTTACACTCTGCATACCCGCAAATGCGTTTAAAATACCTACAACTGTTCCAAAAAGTCCTATAAAAGGAGCAGTCGAAGCCACTACACTTAAAAATATAAGTCCGCTTGTAGCTTTTTTCTTAGCACTTTCTATACAGGCATTAAATGCATACTTATTAATATTTTTAGCTCTGCTTATACAGGAGTATAAAGAAGAATTTTGAGGAAAAACATCACTTAAAAGGAGCACATTTAATGCTTCTTCTTCTTTTTTTATCCAAAAAATTAAAGATAGGTATTTATAAATAAAAACAAAAAAAGTAAAGAAAAGATAAATCCCAAGCCACCCTAAAACCACTACGTTTATAGGGTTGCTTAGAATCTTATAAAGCCCTAGCAGCACTTTCAATCTTTGCTTCTACTGTTGCAACCAGAGCATCAGAGTCTGATGCGTCTTTAATAAGTTGTTTAGCTTTTTCAATAGCTTCAGCAATTTCACTCTCACTGCTTCCTGCAACCGGAACAGCACTATCAACCAATACATTGATATGCTCAGGAGTTACTTCAACATATCCCCAGTTTATTGCAATAATTTCTTCTTTTCCATCACTCTTTTTTATAGTAATAAGACCGGGATTTAAAGTGGTAACCAAAGGAGCGTGTCCATCAAGGACACCGAATTCCCCTTCAATTCCCGGAAAAGTAGCTTCTTTAATTTCCCCTTCAAAAACTCTTCCAAGGGGAGTTACGATATCAATTTTCATTTTTAAGCCTTTTGTTGCATCTTTTTAGCTTTTTCAATCGCCTCGTCTAAATCACCTACCATATAAAATGCATTTTCTGGTAAATCATCAACTTTACCTTCAAGAATTGCTTTAAACCCTTCAATAGTTTTTTCAAGTGGAACATATCTACCATCAGCTCCTGTAAATACTTTCGCAACAAAGAACGGTTGAGATAAGAATTTTTCAATTTTTCTTGCTCTTTGAACGATTAATTTATCTTCTTCACTAAGTTCATCCATACCAAGAATTGCAATAATATCTTGAAGGTCTTTATATTTTTGTAATACTTCTTGAACTCCTCTTGCAACTTTATAGTGTTCTTCACCAACAATTTGCGGGTCAAGAATTCTACTTGTTGAATCAAGCGGGTCAACTGCCGGGTAAATACCTTTTTCAGCAATTTTTCTATTAAGAACTGTTGTCGCATCAAGGTGTGCGAAAACTGCTGCCGGTGCCGGGTCTGTTAAGTCGTCAGCCGGAACATAAACTGCTTGAATAGATGTAATAGAACCATTCTTAGTTGATGTAATTCTCTCTTGAAGTCTTCCCATTTCTGTTGCAAGTGTTGGCTGATAACCAACCGCACTTGGAATTCTTCCAAGAAGTGCTGACATTTCCGCACCTGCTTGAGCATATCTAAAGATGTTGTCAATAAACATAAGTACGTCTCTGTTTTCTTCATCCCTAAAATACTCAGCCATTGTAAGACCCGTAAATGCAATTCTGTTTCTACATCCCGGAGGTTCGTTCATTTGTCCATAACACAGTGCAACTTTATCTAAAACCCCACTCTCTTTCATTTCATGGTAAAGGTCGTTACCTTCCCTTGTTCTTTCACCAACCCCTGCAAATACAGAGTAACCAGAGTGTTTATAAGCAACGTTATGGATAAGTTCCATAATAATAACTGTTTTACCAACACCAGCACCACCGAATAGACCTGTTTTTCCACCTTTCATATATGGACATAATAAATCTACTACTTTAATTCCAGTTTCGAAAACTTCCATTTTTGTTGATTGCTCTTCAAATGGGGGTGGGTCTCTGTGAATTGACCATCTTGGAACATCAGCTGGAATTGGCTCACCTTCGTCAATTACATCACCAGTTACATTAAAGATTCTTCCAAGCACAGCTTCACCAACAGGAACTTTAATAGGTCCGCCAGTAGCAATTACCTTTGTTCCTCTTTGAAGACCGTCAGTTAAGTCCATTGCAATTGTTCTAACAACATTATCTCCAATTTGAGCTGCAACTTCTAAAACAACTTTTCTTTTTTTACCTTCTGCTTCAAACTCTACTATAAGTGCTTCATTAATTTCAGGAACTTTATCTCCGCTAAACTCAACATCGATAACCGGTCCTAAAACCTGTATTACTTTACCTTCCATTTTACTCCTTTACTTTTTCTTCATAGCTTCAATAGCTGTAACGATTTCAATAAGTTCTCTTGTAACGTTTTCTTGTCTTACTTTATTATATTCAAGAGTTAATTGTTTTACCATCTCTTGCGCATTGTTTGTTGCTGCATCCATCGCCTGCATTCTAGCACTATGCTCACCTGCTAATGAATCTAAAAGTGTATAATACATTGTATATTCAAGATATTTTTTAACAAGACTCTCAAGTATTGTTTCATAATCATCACTCGGTTCTACTTCTAAAAATTCATCTTTAGCTTCAGTATCAACTTCTACTGGTAAAAGCGCTTTTGTATGAACCTTTTGAGTCAGTTTATTTACATAACCGTTATAGATTAAAATTATATTATCAATTTCTTCATTTACAAAATCTGCGTAACTTTTTTCTATTACCTCTGCCGCTTTTTTATAATCAGGAGCAGAGCTAAGACTTATAATCTCTTCATACATTTCAATACCAACGAATTTAAAATATTCAACAGCTTTTTTACCAATAACCCTTAGTCTTATTTTTACTTTTTGATTTTTTAACTCTTCTATTTTTGCAAGAGTAGCTTTAATAGTTTGAATATTAAAGCCTCCGCAAAGTCCCTTATCAGCCGTTACAACAATCATATCAACTTTTTTATGTTCCGGAATATGTGCAAAAGCTCTTAAATTAATAGACTCTTTTACACTTGCAAGTTTTGCTGAAATTTCTTTAATTACTTCATCAATTTTTCTTGCATACTCGCGAGACATTAAAAGAGCTTCTTCAGCTCTTTTAAGTTTCGCTGTTGATACAAGCTTCATAGCCCTTGTTGTTTTTTGAGTGTTCTTTACACTGTTTATTTTACTTTTTAGCTCTTTTAAAGTTGCCATCTATTATCCTTCTGGATTGAACTGAGCCTTAAACTCTTCTAAAGCTTTTTTAAGTAACTCTTCAGTTTCTTCATCTATTTTTTGTTTAGTTCTGATATTTTCAAAAATTTGTGGATATTTAGTCTCAATAAACGGATATAGTTCTTCTTCAAATTTTCTTACCGCTTTTACAGGAATATCATCTAAATATCCTCTAGTACCTGCATAAATAATTACCACTTGTTTTTCAACAGGAAGTGGCTGATGTGCTGGTTGTTTTAGAATTTCAACAAGTCTTTGTCCTCTTTCTAATTGTTTTCTACTTGCTTCATCAAGGTCACTTGCAAACTGAGCAAACGCCTCAAGCTCTCTATATTGCGCAAGTTCAAGTCTTAGTGTTCCTGCAACTTGTTTCATTGCTTTAATTTGAGCTGCACCACCAACCCTTGATACTGAAAGACCTACGTTAATTGCCGGTCTAATACCTTTATTGAATAGGTTAGTTTCAAGGAAAATTTGTCCGTCTGTAATTGAAATTACGTTTGTTGGAATATATGCTGCAACATCTCCACCTTTTGTTTCAATAATCGGAAGTGCAGTTAAACTTCCAGCTCCAAGTTTATCATTAAGTTTTGCCGCTCTTTCAAGTAATCTACTGTGTAAATAGAATACATCCCCTGGATATGCTTCTCTTCCCGGAGGTCTTCTAAGTAAAAGTGACATTTCTCTGTATGCATCAGCGTGCTTACTTAAATCATCATAAACAATAAGTGCGTGTCTTCCGTTATCTCTGAAGTACTCACCCATTGTTACACCAGAATAAGGTGCTAAGAATTTAAGTGAAGCAGCTTCAGCAGCAGAAGCATTTACAACAATAGTATAATCCATTGCCCCGTGCTCTTCAAGAATTCTTACAATATTTGCAACAGTTGATTGTTTTTGACCAATTGCAACATAAATACAAATTACGTCTTGACCTTTTTGATTTAAAATTGTATCAATCGCAACTGTAGTTTTACCTGTTTGTCTATCACCAATAATTAATTCCCTTTGCCCTCTACCAATCGGAACAAGAGCATCAATCGCTTTAATACCTGTTTGAAGCGGTTCATGAACAGATTTTCTAGCCATAATTCCAGGCGCTTTTTCTTCTACATATCTATACTCAGCCGCTTCAATAGGACCTTTACCGTCAATCGGCTCACCTAACGCATTTACAACTCTACCGATAAGTGCTTCACCAACAGGAACAGAAATTAATTTTCCAAGTCTTTTTACAGTACTTCCTTCTGTAATTTCAGTTCCTTTACCAAGTACAACTACACCAACATTATCAGTTTCAAGGTTAAATACTAAACCTTTTTCACCTGTTTCAAACTCAACCATCTCACCAGCCATTGCGTTTGTAAGACCATAAACCTTTGCAATACCGTCTGCAGAATAGATAACTTTTCCTACCTCTTCAACATCAACTTTAAGTTCAAAGTTCTCTATTCTCTCTTTTATTATTTGAGTGATTTCCTGTACCACTTAAACTCCTTTCTTTTAGATTGCTTTTAAAATTTGTGTAAGTAAATCTTGTTTGATTCTCTCTTCTAAAATAGAGACTTCAACGTTTAAAACATCTACAAACACTTTAATACCATTAATATCAGTATCTTTTAATTGAAGTTTAATATTTGCATTAAACTCCTTAGAAAGTTTATCTTCAATTGCTTTTAGGGTATCTTCACTAATTTTACCCTCAACAATACCTGCATAAGTATTAAAATGTCTTGCAACAGATGCATATAAAGATTGATAAATCTCTTTTAATAAATCAATTCTTTTATTTTCAAGCAAAATTCTCATAAAATTAACAAATTTTGAATTTTCACAATCTGCTAATTTTTTTAAAATCTCTATTTTTTCATCTATACTTAAAATAGGAGATTTAACCAGTAATATAAACTTTGGGTCTTTTGCAACTAAAGCAAGTTTTGCAATAGCCTCATAAACTTCAACAATTTCATCTTCATTTAAAGCTTCTAAAAGAGCTTTTACATACTTTTCAACTATCATTACGCTGCCTTTAACACAAGTTTTGCTGCATCTTCGCTTGTAATATGAACATCTTTAAGCACTTCATCCATAAATTCTTTAACAGCTTCCTGTTTTGCTTTTTTAATTTCAGACTCTTTAAACTCTTCGAAATGTTTTTGAAGAATTTTAATCTCTTCTTCTACAGAAACTTTAATTTTCTTCTCTACAAGCTCTGCTTCTTTTTTTGCAGTTTCAATAATTTCCTCTGCAAATTTTTTTGTTTGTGCAAGTTCTTCTTTTAGTTTCTCTTTTCTCTCTTTAGACTCTTTCAGTTTGTTTTCAATTTCTTGAAACTTTTTAGCAATTCTTTCTCTTCTTTCAGCAAAAAATCTTTTCACCTTATCACCAACTAAATACCAAAGAAGTGCCACAAAAATTAAAAAGTTAATAGTTCTTGGTATAATATCAGTATGCCCTGAAGCTGCTTCAGAAGCAAATGCAAAAACACCTAACGCAATCAATAGTGCTTTTTTCATGCCGCATTCCTTATTTTGTTTTCGATTAAAGATTTAATTTCATCTTTTTCTTTTAGAAGTTCTTTAACCATATCTTCTTTTTCTTTTTGAAGTTGAAGTCTTAAAGACTCTTTTGCATCTTCAATTTCTTTAACTTTGATAGCTTTAAGCTTTTCAGCTTCTTCAGTTGCTTTTAATCTTGCCTCTTCAACAATTCTTCTTGCATCTTCTCTTGCAAGTTTAAGAATTGTCTGAATCTCTTCTTCAATCTCTTTTGTCTCTTCTGTATTTTTAGACGCCATTTCAAGTTTCTCTTGCAGCTTTTTCTCTCTTTCATCCATAAACTTCACAAGTGGTTCAAACAACCAAATTTTAAGGAAAAACATAGTAACTAAAAAGACACCAGCTTCTATCAGCATAACGCCAATATTTAAATCAAGCATTAAATCTCCTTTTTGTGAAATTTTAACATAAATTTAATTTATATTATCTAAAAGTTTTTTTAATTTTTCAAAATCTGTTTCATTTTTAAACTTAATTTTAATATAATCGCTTTTTAATTCAACTTTCAAACCAAGTTTTTTAAACTTTGTTTCAAGAATTTTTAAATTTTTATTTAAGCCTTTATTTTTATTTTTTAAATCTTTTACTAATTTTTCTGTTTCTCTAACACTTAATTTTTCTTTTTGAATCTTTTTAGAAATTTCAATGGCTTTTTCTTTATCTAAATTAACAAGCACTTTTGCGTGTCCAAAACTTATTTCATTTTTATTGATTTTTTCTATAACTTCATCAGGCAGGGTAAGAATTCTCAACAGGTTTGTAACATACGTTCTGCTTTTGCCTAATTTTTTAGCAAGCTCTTGATGGGTATATTTATGAGTTTTTATAAGTTCATAAAGACTTAATGCAATTTCAACAGGAGTTAAATTTTCTCTTTGTATATTTTCTATCAAAGCATATTCTCTAAGTTCTTCTAAATCTAAATCAGCAACAATTGCTTTGATTTTATTTTTTCCAAGCTTTTTAAAAGCCCTAAGACGTCTTTCTCCTGATACCAGGATATAATTATTTTCATTTTTAACGACTACAATAGGTTGTAAAAGCCCATAAATTTCAATAGATTTAGCAAGCTCATCAATAGAGCTTTCATCAAACTCTTTTCTTGGTTGAAAAGGATTTAAATTTATATTTTTAATATCAATCTCGCTAATACTGCTATCTGGCAATTCTTTTAAATATCCAGCTTCAGCATCTTCTAAAATAGCGCTAAGGCCCCTACCTAACCTCTTCATTTACTATTCTCCATAATCGTCTTAGCAAGCTTTTCATAAGCTATAGCCCCAGAGCTTTTTATATCATATAAAACTATAGGCTTTCCAAAACTCGGAGCTTCAGCAAGTCTTATATTTCTTGGAATAATCAAAATTTTACCCTGTTCGTTAATAAAAAGTTTATCTTTAAAATGTCTTGCAAGGTCAGCTAAAACCTGTTTTGAGAGATTATTCCTTTTTGAATACATTGTAGGAAGAAGACCTTTTATTTTAAGTTTCGGATTGGTTGTATGTTGAAGCAATTTTATTGTTTTCATAAGCTGGGCTAAACCTTCAAGCGCAAAAAATTCAGTTTGAGTAGGAATAATTACGCTGTCGCTTGCATTTAAAACATTTATTGTAATAAGTCCAAGAGTCGGAGGTGTATCAATTATAATATAATCGTAATCATTTTTTAACTCTTTTATTCTTTTTCTTAAAACCAACTCTTTTTGTTCAATATCATCAAATTCTCTTTCTATCCCAACAAGCCCTATATTAGAAGGAATTAAATCAAGAGTCGGAATTGTTGTAGTTAATATTACTTCATTTATATTTTTACTGCCTATTAAAACGTGATAGAGATTATATTCATATTCATCTTTATAAAACCCAAGTGAAGAAGTAGCATTAGCCTGAGGGTCTGCGTCAATTAAAAGCACCCTTTTATCAGCTATTGCAAGGGAAGCCGCAAGATTTACGGCTGTCGTAGTTTTGCCTACCCCACCTTTTTGATTAGCTACTGAAATTATCTCTATCATCTTTTTGAATATACCTTTTTTCCATTTTTTATTAAAGCACCATCTAAACTTAAATCTTCATCAAATCCAAATATCTTTTTAGTGTTTTCAAACTCTCTGTTATATTCTTTTATTACCTCTTCAAAAGAGATTCTTTTTTCTAGTTCTATAAAAAACTGCTGTAAAATTTTATCATTTTTTACTCTAATATCCAAATATCCAAACTCTTTAGAAGGTGAAAAAGATGTATTTAAACCTATACCACAAATAAGTGTTTCGTTTTTTAAATTTGTGATAATTCCACCTACCTTAAAAGGTTTTTTATCAATTAAATATATATCATTTGGCCATTTTAAAACGACATTGCTCCCTAAATTATTTAATGTTTTTTTTAAAATCCAGCCAAAATAAATAGAGAAACTCTGAAGAGGTATATTTTTAAAAAATATCAAAGGATATGCAAAAGAAAAAAACAGATTTCCTTTTTTTCCTATCCATCTGTTTCCCCTGCTTCCAATTCCATCTGTTTGATATTCACTCCATATACAAACTGGCAATTCGTATTTTTTTAAATTTCCTAATAAATATTTATGGGTTGATTCAATTTTTTCAAAATAAATTAATTTTATTTTCATAAGATATTATCTCCTATCTTCAGGCGCTTTCCATTTACATAATCAACTGCCCTAACCTCTTTTTTTCCGGGAGCTTGAAGTTTTAAAAGTTTTATCTTACCTCTTTTACATCCCACAACGACTCCGTCATTTATTTCTATAATCTTCCCCGGAAAATTAAAAGTATCAGTATCAATCAGTTCCATTTCGTTTATTTTAAATTTTTGCGTAAAAATTCCAGGCCACGGTTTAAATGCCCTGTATTTCCTGTCTATAATCTCAGCACTTTCAAAATCAACAAGGCCGTCTTCTTTTTTTATTTTAGGGGCATATGTGGCAAGAAGGTCATTTTGTTTTAAAGGTTTTATTCTATCAAAGTTTTCAATTGTATAAATAATCTGTTTTGACGCAATATCGGCTAATTCATCAAATAAATCAATACTTGTTTTTCTGCCAACTTCAGTATAATCCCAAGATAAAATATCCCCGGTATCAAGCCCTTTATCCATAAGCATAGAAGTTACACCTGTATATTTATCACCGTTTAATATAGCACTTTGAATAGGACTTGCACCTCTGTATTTTGGAAGTAAAGAAGCATGAAGATTAACACAAGGAGCAGTTTTTAAGATATTTTCAGGCAACAAAAGCCCGTATGCAGCAACTACAATAAAATCTGGATTAAATCTATTTAAATCTTCTTTTTTTAAAGAAACAGGAGTAAAGACTTCAAAGCCTTTTTTTAAAGCATACTCTTTCACAGGTGTTGGAGTTAAAATCTTTTTTCTTCCTACGGGTTTGTCAGGTTGAGTATAAACTGCTTTGATGGTGTATTTTTTGGCAAGAGAATCTAAAATTTTTACTGCATAATCAGGACTTCCCATAAAAACTATATTCATCTTTTTCCTTTTTTATGGGAATTATATCAAAAGGGGATTAAAGCATCATCCCCTTAATCATAAAGAAAATCATAGCCGCAAGCACAGCCGCAACCGGTACCGTAATAATCCAAGCTGCAATAATTTTTTTGAAAAGGTCTCTTTTTACATATTTTACTTTTTCTTCTTTTTTAAGAATTTTTTTGTATTTTTTAATCATTTTTTCAAGCTCTTCTATTGTATCAATAATTTCAACTATTCTCTTATAATCTTCTTTATTTTTATCAGATTTTGCCTGAAGAATTTTTAGCTCTTTTTCATAAGATTTTAATTCTTCTTCCATCTCTTTTAACTCTTTTTCAATTTCATCCTCTTTTTGCTCTACAAGATGAAGCCATTCTCTTAAAAATCCGACACCAAAAATAGCACCGACTGCAATATGGGTAGAGCTTACAGGAAGACCAAGCTGTGAAGCAATAATTACAGTAATTGCAGCTGCAAGTGCCACACAAAAACCTCTTA
>JAMOSM010000016.1 GCA_027063075.1 Nautiliaceae bacterium
TCCCCTATAATTTTAACTGTTTCTAATTTTTCTGAATTTTTTTTAAATTCAATTGTGTCTTCAAAAAAAGATAAAAAATTTTTATAGGTCTGTTTTGCTATTTTTATTTTTTCTTTTTTGCTTTTATCAGGAAATGCAATATCAAGATTTTTAAATACAATCGGTTTTCTAAAAAAGTCAATATAGTATATTACCCACCATAATTTGTTTAACATTTTAACAGAAGCTAAAGCATAAAATATTCTAAACAGATAATACATTAAACATCCTATCCACTATTATTTTTGCACCTTCTTTTTGATTTATATTTTTTAGCTTTTTTGAATAACTTTTTACATCCAAATTTAAAATTGTATCTAAAATATTTGTGTTTAAGTTATTTTCTCTAACAAGCAAAGCAGCTTTTTTATTTACTAAAAACTTTGCATTATAAAACTGATGGTCTTTTGCTGCATAAGGATATGGAATAAACAGTGCCGGGATTTGATTTGCGGCAAGTTCAAAAAGGGTAGAGGCTCCGGCTCGGGAAATGGCAAAATCTGCATTTGCTATTTTTATAGCCAAATTTTTATCAAAATCAAAAACATCTGCGTTTATTTTTTCTTTTTTATACCAGTTTTTAATTCTTTTATAATCTTTTTTTCCGGTTTGATGGATTATTTTAATATTGTTTTTATCGAGTTCTTTTGCTATTTTTATGGCAAAGTTGTTTATAGCTGTGGCTCCTTGAGACCCTCCTAAAAATATAATAGTTTTTAGTTCATTTCTTTCTCTTGCTAAATCAAAAAAAATATCTTCAACAGGGTAAGGGTCGTTATAAAAAAAAGTATTAAAAAATTTTTTGCTAAAAGGTTTTAGTATTTTGTTTAAAGTTCCTACATTTGCGTTTTGTTCATGTATAAAAAGAGGAGTGTTTGAGAGTATTGCTGCAAAACTTGCAGGTGCTGCGCTGTATCCGCCGACACTAAAAACAGCTTTTATATTACCATCTTTTAATATTTTTTTAGCTTCAAACGAAAGTAAGGCAATATTTTTTAAAGCGCTTATTTTTTGTATTCCTTTTTTATTTACAACCCCGCTTGATTTTAAAAAATATTTTTTGCTAAACCCTTCGTCTTTTTCAAACCACTCCCTGTCTGCACCTGAAGTTGAACCTATATAAATTGGTTTTATTCCTCTTTTATTGAGTTCTTCTTTTATAACTTTAGCTATTTTCAGATGTCCTCCAGTGCCTCCTCCTGTAATTGCTATCATAGTTTTGCCTTTTTGCTAATCATTAATACCATTCCGATTGCAGTTGCAAATGCCAATAAGGAACTTCCCCCATAACTTAAAAAAGGGACGGTTAGACCCTTTAAAGGAATTATTGAAGTAATGCCTAATCCGTTAAAAATTAACTGAGTGGCGATTAAACTGCCAACGCCTAATGCAAAGAGCTGATACTCTTTTTTAGAACTTCTGTTTGATATTTTAAATATTCTGTGTAATAATATAGCATATAATCCAAAAATTATAGTAATTCCAAAAATTCCACTCTCTTCTGCAATGCCCGCTAATACAAAATCTGTATGTATGTCACTTACATAACCTAGTTTAAAAATTCCGTTTCCAATTCCTGTCCCAAAAATTCCCCCGTGATGTATGGCGTTTAAAGATGAGATAACCTGTCCGTAATTGGCTATAGAGCCATTTACTAAAGGATGAGGCAAAAAGGTGGCGCTCATTGTATAAAGCCAGTTTTCCATTCTTTCTATTCTGTAACTTTTAGAAAAAATAGCTATTATTGCAATTAAAATAACTACTATTCCTATAACTCCTAAAACTTTAAATCTTCCACCTGCTGCTATTAAAAGCACCATAAAAATTATTGATATTATAAGTACTTGTCCTAAATCTGATAATAAAAAAGAGATAAGCCCTCCAAAAATGCCAAGTATTATAATATAAGGTCCTAAAAGTTTAAACTCTTCTTTTACAGAGGGAGTTGTTTTTAATTTTCTGCTAAAAGACCAGGAAAGAAAAAATATCACTCCTAATTTAAAAAATTCAACAGGAGAGAATTTAAAAAGTCCTATTTGTATCCATCTTTTAGCTCCTTTTATTACAGGGGCTATTGACTCAGGTAAAAAAGGCAGAAGTATTACTAAGATACCGGAAATAATAAGAATACTAAAACCTAAGGGTTCAAACCATTTATCAGGGTTTCGTGTTGATAAAAAAATCATCCATCCAAAGCCTACAGAAGCAAAAAGAAGATATCTCCAAAAAAAATGATATTCTCCCCAGTTTTTAACCATTTCTAAGAATATAGGTAGAGAATAAGAAAACAATGCACCTATTAGCATCAATATAGCAACAATTATAAAAATAACAGGGTCTGTTTTTTGCAATAATTCCCTTTATAAAGTATAATATAGTTAAAATTTTAGCATAAAAGATTTTAAAATAACCGGAATGATTTTTGCTTATTTGATAAAAAGGTTTTTAAATGGCATTTGAAATTTCAAAAAGCTTTAATATTTTAGAAAAATCCCTTCATTACAGAAAAATAAGACAGGATTTAATAGCCGGTAATATTGCAAATGCCGATACGCCTTTTTATAAGCCAAAGGATATAAGGTTTGAGGATGCTCTTGAAAGTGAAGTTCAAAAAACTTTCGGTAAAAAGAGCAAAAAACTAGAACTTGCCAAAACAAACCCTATGCATCTTGAACCAAAAGAGTTTGAAGATAGCAAAAAACCGGTTGTTTTTTACAGAGACGGTCATTTAGCAAGAAATGACGCAAACAGTGTTGATATAGATGTTGAAACTACTGAAATGGCAAAAAACAATATTGCATACAGTGCAACTATAGAAGCATTAAGAAAAGATATAGAAATTTTTAAAGCCGTAATTGATTCAACTAAAAACCTTTAAGGATAAAAAATGGCATTTTTAAACAGTTTTGATATTTCAGGTTACGGACTTTCAGCTCAGAGGTTTAGAATAAATATCATTTCAGAAAACATTGCTAATGCAAATACTACAAGAACATCTGAAGGAGGACCTTATAAAAGAAAAGAGGTTATTTTTAAAGCTGTGCCGTTTGAAGAGCAGTTAAATAAGGAGCTTGAAAAAAATTCAGTTTTTCATAAATATGAAAATCCTTTAGATGAAGAAGGGTTAGACGGGGCTGTTGCTAAACCTCCGATTGAAACTGTAATAGTGGATAAAGTGGTAAGAGATG
>JAMOSM010000017.1 GCA_027063075.1 Nautiliaceae bacterium
CATATACACTGCTTCCGCTTCCATCTTTAAGTTTTCTATCATAAATAAGTTTTTTGCCATAAAACCACACTTCAAGATGTTTTGCAACAACATTTGGAAGATTTTTTATCCCTTCAAGGTCCATTAACTGATGAAGATGGGTTGCAAATACAAAATTTATTTTCTTTTTAGCAAGTTTTATAACAGCACTTGCTACAATACTAAGAGCAGAAAGTGTTTCAGTCCCGTGTGCAATTTCATCTCCTAAAACCAAAGAGTCCTTATTAGCCCTGTTAAAAATATTTTTAAGCTCAAGCATCTCAACTGCAAACGTAGAAAGTCCTTTTGCTAAATTGTCTTTTGCTTCAATTCTTGTAAAAATTCCTTTATACGGATTAAGTTCAATTTCTCCTGGCACAAAAAAACCGCTTTGAGCTAAAAATACTGCAATTCCTACACTTTTCATAAGTGAGCTCTTTCCAGAAGAGTTTATTCCATATAAAAGCATACCATCATATTCACTAAAATCAACATCGTTTGGAACATAAACACCACTTTCTTGATTAACTTCAATCAAAGGATGCCTTAAATTTCTAAAAATTCTTTTTTTACTAAGAATAGGCTTAAAATAATTATTTTTTTTTGCCACTACAGCCGAAGAAATTGCAACATCTATTTTTGCTATCTCTTTTGAAAGCTCATCTAAAAAATCAAATTTTTTATCCATCTCTTTTAATTTTTCTAAAAACAGTCTTTGAGTAAGATTTATTATTTTAGATTCAAGGGCTAAAATCTTTTCACTAAGCTCATCAATAACATCTCCGCTTATTTTTACACTGTTTGTAAGCTGACGTATTTTAAAATCATTAAAAAACACTTTTTTACCATCAACTTCCAAAAAAGTTTCTAAAAATTTCTGTTTTATGAGATTAAAACGAGTTTTTGTAAGGGAGAGGTAATGCCCTTCTTTATCAAGAACACCTATATCAACTTTTACATCACCAAAACTTTCTATCTTTTTTTTTATCTTTACAAGTTCATTTATAAAATAATTTTTTTCTTTTATAAGTTCATCAAGTTCTTTATCAACCCCCTCTTTAAAGAAAGACTCTTTAATATCTTCAAACTTTACCCCAATTTTTGAGATATCAAAATGATTCTCAATAAAATTTACATATTCCTCTATTTTGGTACTTTTTTTTCTTAATTTATCATAAATATTTTTTGAGGCTTTTAAAGAATTCAGCAAAAAACCTATTTCAAAAGGATGAAGTTTTTGAATTTTTATTTTTCTGTTTAATTTTTCAATATCGTAAATCTCTTTTATCTCTTCAAATTCTTTATATCTTTTCAACATAAATTCAACTGCTTTATACCTCTCTTTAAGCTCATCTTCATTATGTATAGGATTATAAAGCCTCTCTTTTATAAGTCTTCTTCCCATTGGGGTTTTTGTTTTGTCTATAAGTTTTAAAACTTTATCAATTTCAAGCTGTTTTATAGGATTATTACCAAGATATACAAATTTTTCATCTTCAATAAGCTCTGGAAATTTGAGTTTATTTAAGAGGTTTTTATTATGAGCAATTACAAACTCGAGTAAAACCGCAAGACTCTCAGTAATTAAGGGATACCTCTCAAGATTCATAACCTCTATTGGACTAAGCAGGCTTTGAATATTATAAACCCTTTTAAAAAGTTCATTTTGATACTCAATTTTCATTCTGGTTTTATTAATAATAATATTTTTCCCGTCAAGTTCTAAATAATTTACAATCTCATCACAATCTACATTTTTAAGGGTTAAAATAATTTCACTTGATTTATATGTCTGAAGCAGTCTAAAAAGCTCGTCTAAAGCAAAAGTAGGGTCATCTTTTGTAGAATAATTTTCATAAACAAAACTTTTTCCGGTATTAACATCTATATTAGCAAAACCTATATGATAAGAGTTGTATTTTTCAATAATAATACTTGTTACATAGTTTTCCGGAGATTTTGAATACTCTATATTTACCCCGGGGGAAATAACCTCGGCTAAGTATCTTTTTACATTAGGAGGAGTGCCTTTTTGTTTTATAAGTATAATTGTATATTTATTTTCATCAATAAGCCTCTCAACGTATCTATCTAATGCATTTGAAGGGAATCCTGCCATTAAAGGATTTTTTATATTAACCTCAGTAATGGATTTATTTTTTTTAGTTAGCTGAATATTTAAAACACTTGCAATTTCTCTAGCTTTTCCTATTCCCTCAGCTTCATATACTTCAAAAAAACTACCAACTTCCATTAAAACAACCGCATTTGGATAAAGATTATCATAATGTTTTTGTAGTTCAAAATAGATTTCTGTTAGAAGTTTTTTTGAATTTAAGAGTTTATTTATATCCATTTTTGCCTTTTTTTATTTATAATTATATCAAAAAGGAATACTATGAAAAAACTAATTTTTACCATACTTTTCGCAAGTTTTTCATTTGCTTTTAACTGGAATACAATTGTTGGGGTTTTTAAAAAAAGTGTAAACACCTTAGCTTATACAATAGAGACAAGCGGAGTAAATCCAAGGGTATATGAATTTGACACGCAAGGATATCCAAGAATGCACTGTGTCGTAATATTCAGAGACGACCCAAAAACTTCTCCTGCAATGCAATGTGTTGAAACAAAACCCGAATATATTAAAATGAATGAAAAACTTACTAAATGAAACAATTTCAAAAATCAAAAGTTTTATTAATCTCTTTTGCCCATTTTACACATGATATTTTCTCAGCCCTTTTAGCTCCTATTCTTCCTCTTTTGATAGACAAAATGGGAATTACTCTAACACAGGCAAGTCTTTTTGATATTGCAAGAAAAATTCCGGCTCTTTTTAATCCCGTTTTAGGAATTATAGCCGAACGCACAAACGCAAAATATTTTGTAATCTTAGCTCCTGCCATAACGGCAATATCAATGGGGCTTTTAGGAATTGTAAATTCATACTTTTTAGCCCTTTTACTTTTATTTATTGCCGGAATAAGTGCTACGTTTTTTCATATCCCAAGCCCTGCTATGATAAAGGAATTCTCAGGTAAAGAGAGTGGCAAAGGAATGAGTTATTTTATGGCGGCGGGAGAGAGTGCAAGGACTATAGGACCTCTACTTGCCGCGGCGGTTATTTCGATGTGGGGGCTTGAAGGGATTTTAAGGC
>JAMOSM010000018.1 GCA_027063075.1 Nautiliaceae bacterium
ATTTATAATAAACAGGCTCTTTTGAACGCTCTTTCGGTTTTATTTTTTTCGTATCGATAAGAACTTTAATAAGCGTAAAAGCTATATGAGCCGATTCTTTCATAACATCACCAAGCTGTCCTGTTAGGATTACTTGTCCTTTTCCTTTGTATTTTGCCGCTTCCACTTTTAAGACATCACCTCCAACCGGAGTCCAGGCAAGTCCGTTTACCACTCCTATTTTGTCTTTTTTCTCAACGGTTTCAATTCCGTAAGGAGCTTTGTCAAGAAACTCTTTTAGGTTTTTAAGAGTTACTTTTACTTTGCTTTCACCCTCAAGCAGTTTAATAGCGGCTTTTCTCATTATTTTTGCAATTATTCTTCTTAGGTTTCTAACTCCTGCTTCTTTTGTGTATTTATCAATTATTTCTCTTAGCGCCGCATCACTTATTTGAATTTCGCTTAGTTTGATAGAATGTTTTTTTGCTTCTTGAGGAATTAGATATCTTTTGGCTATTTCAAATTTTTCCTGAGGTGTATAACTTCCTACAAAAATCATCTCCATTCTATCTCTAAGAGGTGCCGGAATGGTGCTTGGGTCGTTTGCCGTTGCAATAAAAAGCACTTTAGATAAATCTAAATCAAAGTTTAAATAAAGGTCTCTAAAATGGGTGTTTTGTTCAGGGTCAAGAACTTCAAGAAGTACAGCTGTCGGGTCGCCTCTATAACGTGAAATTTTATCAATTTCATCTAAAACCATAACAGGATTCATCTGTTTTGCATTTATAAGCCCCTGGGCTATACGACCAGGCATTGCTCCTATGTATGTACGTCTGTGACCTCTTAGTTCATTTACGTCCTCAAGTCCTCCAAGGGCAATTCTTACTAAATTTCTTCCAAGCGCTTTTGCAATAGAGTTTGCTAAAGATGTTTTACCAACCCCAGGAGGTCCTACAAAACATAAGGTTGCACCGCTAAACTCTTCGCCTCTTTTTTTTGCAAGCTCTTTTGCCCCGAAATATTCAACTATTCTCTCTTTTGGTTTTTTAAGTCCATAGTGGTCTTTGTCAAGGCGTTCTTTTAACTCTTTTATGTCAAAGTCCTCTTTTGCATATTCGCAAAAAGGTATCTCAAGTGCCCACTCTATGTAATTTTGGGTTGTTGTGGCTTCAGCAGAGTCTGGATGCATACGGGATAATCTGTCAATCTGTTTTTTTATTTCTTTGTATGCATCCTCTCTCATACAAGGTTTTAATTTTTCAAGTTTTTCCCTGTATTCTTTTATTTCCTCTTCAAGCTCATTTGTCATTCCAAGTTCTTGTTGGATTAGTTTTAACTGCTGTTTTAAAAGATGTTCTCTGTTTGCTTCTTGGACTTGTTCTAAAACTTTTTTATTAAGTTCATTTTTAAGCTTTATTGATTCAATTTCTTCTAAAATAAAATGAATAAGTTTTATAACTCTCTCTTTTGTATCTATTTCTTTAAAAAGTTCATACCCTTTTTCTGTAGGTAGTTTAAGAGAGCTTGCAATAATATCTACAATTCTATTTGCATCAGAGTTTGAATCTATTATTTTTACAAAGTCTTTTGGAAAGAAAGGGTTTAGTTCGCTTAAAGTTATAATGTGCTCTTTTAATGTTTCAAGAAGAGCTTTTATTTCTTTATTATCAGCATTTATAGGTTCTATCTTATCAACAACTGCAATTGTAGGGTTTTTATCTACTATTTCAAGTATTTTTCCTCTTACAAGCCCTTGGAAAAGAATTTTTACTTTTCCTTCAGGCAATGTAACTTTTCTTATAATTGTTCCGATTGTTCCATATGTATTAGGTATGTCATCTATTGCCACAAAAAGCAGTGAGTGGTCGTTTATTGCTTTTTGTACGGCAATAATATCCTCTTTTTTATCAAGAAAAATCGGGATAATCATAAAAGGATATATAAGTTCTTTTTCTTTTATTACAGGAATTTCTGCCGGTAATTTATTATAATTTTCTAAAGTCATGTTTCTCCTTACCAATAAAATATTTTTTTATACCAAGGCACATAAGGTGGTTTTGAGTTTTTTGGTATTTCTGTTTTATATTTTAAAGCCGCTTTAATTTTGCTTTCTTTTTTATAAAGTTTATATATTTTATCATCTAAATATCTCTTTGTCAAGAGAGCCTTCACATAAATTGTATTTACTTCATATATATATTTTGAGTTTGGATATGTCAATTTATAGTTTTTACACTCATTGATAATATCAAGGATTTTACCTTGGTTTGTATAAGCGTTTTGGTAGGAGAGAAAATCTATTTTTATTTTTTGATATTCACACCATGGAATTTCGGCAATTCCTGCAAACCTTTTTTCATATTGAGTTAAATAAAATTTTGCAAGTTCATAATCTCCGTAATTTAAATGGGCAAGATATAAAATCAAAAGGTCTGTTTTTATAAAAATGCTCCCTGGATATTTTGCTTCTAAATTTAAAAGTAAATTGTCTGCATTGTCAAGATTATTGTTTTGAACAGCTTTTTGAATTTGGGAATGAATGGCGATTGCAGTTTGGTTTTTTTGAATTTTGTTTTTGTTTGAACATCCAAAAAAGAAAAGAGGAATTAAAAAGAGTATTTTATACATTTAGTTTCCTTAATTCTTCTTCAACTTTTACAAATTTTTCTTTTAGTTCGTTTAATTCTTTTTGATTTTTTTCCACCACTTCTTTTGGTGCGCGCTCTATAAAGTTTTTGTTTGAAAGTTTCTTTTCAAGTTTTTCGATTTCTTTATTTAGTTTTTCTTTTTGTTTATTAAGCCTGCTTAAAAGAGGGGCGATGTCAATCTCTTCTTTGCTGACCATTGTTTCAAGATTGTCGCTTATGTCTCTGATGGCGTTTTCAATCGGTTTATTTACAAATTCAATCTCTTCGACTTTAGCCAGTTTTTTTATAAATTCCTTAGCCATTTCAGGCAGGTTTGCTAAAACATAAGCTTTTTTGAAATTGCTTTGGGTTAGGGCTTTTATTCTTCTAAGACTTACAATCGCTTCGATTATCAAATCAAAATCGGCAGGTTTTTGTACTTCTTTTTCTTTTGGATACTCTTTTAGCATAATAGTATTTTTTTCTATATTTTTATTTTCGCTTAGTTCTTGATATAAAAATTCCGTAATAAATGGCATAAACGGATGAAGAAG
>JAMOSM010000019.1 GCA_027063075.1 Nautiliaceae bacterium
AGATATTACCCCTCAGATAAGTGACAGTGGAGAGATTATTTTAAATATTAATCCGCGTATCAGTGCCTTTAAAGATTTAACTCAGTTAAACTCAGACAGAGATATGCCGCCTGATACTCAGGAAAACACTATGATAAGTGTTGTAAAACTTAAAAATAATGATACGTTGGTTTTAGGCGGTCTTATAACAGATGAAAATAATTTAAGAATTAACGGAGTTCCTATTTTAAAAGAGATACCTGTTATTAAATATCTTTTTTCTTCAAAAGAGACTATTACTACAAAAAAAGAGCTTGTTTTTATTATAACTCCGCATATTATAGATTTAAATAAAAAAAGAACTTTAAAAGATTATGGATTTGGAGAAAAATTACCAACGTTAGAGGATATAGATGTTAGGTGAGGTTATTGAGGAATTCAGGGACAAAATAGATATAAGCGATTTTTTCAGTTATATTAATTTTGAAATAGTAAAAGAGGAAATTATTGCTTCAAAATCTAATATTATATTTTTGTTAGGCGAGCCAGGAAGCGGAAAGAGTTATCTACTCTCTTTGTTAAGTGCTAAATATCCTCAAAGGTATATATTACAACAAGAGCCTTTTTTAACAAAAGAGGAATTTTTATTAAAACATCCTTTTTTAGATAATAAGGTAATACTTATTGATGAAGCTCAGCTTCTTTCGGTAGAGATGATAGAGTTTTTAAGAATTTTGAGTGATAAGGGAAATCAGGTGGTTTTGAGTATGCATAAAAACGAAGGTGAAAAAATTGCTTCTTTACCTCAGTTTTCTTCAAGATATACTCAAAAAATTTTTATGAAACCTTTAAATTATGAAGATTTTGAAAGATATATACTTTTAAAGCTTCATAAACATCAAAAAGAGAATTTAGTAGATAAAAAAAAGTTAAAAAAAATATATTCTTTTACAAAAGGTAATTTTAGACTTTCAAAAAAATTTTTATTTACGGCTTTAAATCTTTTAAATTATTCATTAAAAAACAATCTAAAATATAAAAAAATAGACAACTGTATTATTGAAATGAGCGCCATTGAGTTAGGACTTTTAAAATGACATTTTTAGAACTTGAAAAAAAATGTAAAAAAAGAAGGGTAAAAAAAGCTCTTTTGCTGTTGTTTTCTGTTTTATCTATTTTTTTAGCTGTTACTGGAAGTTTTTTTTTGTTTAAGGATACTAAAAATGAAAATAAATCTGATATAAAAAAATTAAAAACCGAACCTCTTTTAATGGTGGCTGATAAAAATCATTCTAAAAAAAAGAGAAGTTTTATTGAGAAAAATACTACAAAAATTAAAAAAACACCTCCTAAATTGAAATTAGTAATTGACTTAAATCTTTCTGAAATAAAAGAGGAAACAAAAGATGAGATAAAAAAGGTAAAAAGTCTTAAAAAAAGTGATATTAAGCAAAAAGAGATACTCACATCAAACGTTTTGCCCTCATATCAAACCTGTATATCTTTATCTGAAAAATATTTAAAAGAAGGAAAATATAAGGATGCTTTAAAATGGGCTAAATATGCAAACCTTCAAGACAGAAAAAAGCCTGATTCCTGGATTTTAAGTGCTCAGGCTCTTTATAAAATGGGGAAAAAAGAACAGGCTTTGAAAATTTTAAAAATATATTATAATTATTATCCTGATAAAAAAGTAAAAGAATTGATAGGAAAGCTGAGTGAAAAAGATAATAATTAGCATAATGTTTTTTAGTTTTTTAAAAGCTGATATTATAAAGGATTTTTTGTCTAAAAACTATGAAAAAATATGCACTTATAAAACTATTGATATGTATATGAAAGATGATAAGGCTTTAAGTATTATAGGACTTTCCTGTTTGAAACTCGATAAACTTTATATGCTTCCTTATGTTTTTAACAAATTAAAAAGAACTAAAAAAGGAAGAAAAAACGGAATTTATTTTTTAACAATTTATACTCAAAAAAAGTTGCTTTATTCTTATTTATTTGATAATCTCTCATTAGATGCTTTTTCGCTGCCTGAGACGGATTATATTTTATCAAAAGTGTTTTGGGCTATAAAATTAAAAGATTATAAAAAAGAAAAAGATAAATTTGTTATTATAATTGATGAAAAAAGAGTTTATGTTTATAAAAAAGAGGATAAATTTTTTGTTGATGAATATAAAGAGAATAAACTTATAAAAAGGCACTGGTACAGATGATTAAACAAAAGGTAAGGTTAGGCGACTTACTAATACAAGAAAATATTATTAACGAAAAAGAGCTATTAACAGCTCTTCAAAAACAGCAGGAGTATAGGCAAAAAGGGGAGCATAAAAAGCTTGGGGAGATATTAATAGAACTTGGTTATGCAACAGAAAAACAGATTTTAGAAGCTCTCTCTAAGCAGCTTGGATTTCCTTTTGTTGATTTATATGGGGAAAAAATAGATTATGAACTTCTTTCGTCTTTTCCTTTAAGTCTTATAGAAAAACACTATATAATTCCTTTTAAGCAAGATGATGAGTATATTTATGTGGCAAGTGCTGACCCTTTAGATTATGATGCTCTTGAGATTATAGAGAAGTTTTCTCCAAAACCTATTAAGGTTTTTATTGCGCTTAGTAAAGATATTCAGGTTATTATAGAACGTTTAAAAATAAACCTATCTACTAAAGAATTAATAGATAAAGTAAAAAAAGAGCTTAAAACAGGTGGTAGTGAAAATATAAGTGCCATTGATGATTTGTTGGATTTAATTTTAAAAACAGCTATAAAAAACAGAGCTACAGATATTCATATTGAACCTTTAAGATATGACTTTTTGGTAAGAAGTAGGATTGATGGAGTTTTAAAAGAACTTTTTTCATTTGAAAAAGAGATTTACTATCCATTGGTTTCTAAAATAAAACTCCTTGCTAATATGGATATAAGTGAAAAAAGAAAACCTCAAGACGGGCGTTTTAGTAAGGCTTTTGACGGGCACGTTTATGATTTTAGGGTTTCAACTATTCCTACTATGCACGGGGAGAGTGTGGTTTTAAGAATTCTTGACCAGGAGAAAATTCTTCTTAAAATGACAGACCTTGGAATGAGCGAATATAATTTAAAAAGGTTTGAGATTTTAATTCATTCCCCTTATGGAATTGTTTTTGTAACAGGTCCTACAGGAAGCGG
>JAMOSM010000020.1 GCA_027063075.1 Nautiliaceae bacterium
TGCATAAATATTATATTTTCTGTTTTTATGCAAAACACTAACCCCATAAGCCACATCATCTTCTAAAAGAAAATCAAAAACCACAGCTTCATCTAAAAGATAGCTTTTGTCTTTTTTGAAAATAAATTTATGAAGCTCCCTTCCTGTCGCATCCCCTCCTGCATGATATACTCTTTTTACACTGTGAGCACCCTCTTTTGTAACTCCCGGGTCAAATTTAAACCCATAATCTAAAAGCTCTTTTTTTAAACTTAAAGATGCTTTGCTTAAAATTTCAACCGCCTCTTTTTTATTGTGAAAACTTCCAGCCTTTAACGTATCTTCTATATGAACAGGAACATCTTCTTCATCTACAGCCATAGTAACACCACCCTGAGCATAAAAAGAGTTACAATCCCAAACCTGATTTTTTGTAACAATAAGAGTTGAAAGCCCCTTTTCATTCAAAAACTTTGCACACCAAAGTCCTGCTAACCCACTTCCTATAATAATACAGTCAAACTTCATTGTACTCCTATCTTTAAATTTAAAGTTCCGTTTATATCAAACATCTGTAAATCATTTGTTATGTTATTTTCTTTTTTATTCTCCCAAGCAGGAGGAGCTTTATAGCCACATCCTAAAAAAATGGCTATAATTATAATATGAAAAAAGCAAATGAAATACTTAAACATTTACTAAAACCTTTTGATAACGAACTTAATAAATCGCGTTGTTTAAGAAAAATTATAGCACTTATGCCCCAAAATTACAAAAAATATGTAAAAAAAATAAGCTATAAAGGAGCAATTTTATATATAGAGGTCTCACATCCGGCATTAAAAACAGAAATTTTTTACAACAGAGATAAAATTTTTCTAATAATAAAACAGATGCACAGATTAAATATATGTAAAAATATAAATCCCACAAAAATAGTTACTTTATATAAATACACACCCCTGCCTAAACCTCTAAAAGAAATTAAATTCTATCTAAAAGAAGTAAAAGATTTCGAAATAAAAGCCAAAAATCCTCATATTAAAAAGAAATTTGAAGAAATAAAAAAAATTTTAAAGGAGAGAGATTGATAGAAAAGATAAAATCCCTCCCAGACAAACCCGGAGTTTATCAATATTTCGACAAAAACGGAAAACTTTTATATATAGGAAAAGCAAAAAATTTAAAAAAGAGGATTAAAAGTTATTTTAGATTTAATCCATTCCGTCCGGCTGATAATTTAACTCCAAGAATTTATAAAATGGTAAATGAGACAAAAGATTTAAATTATATTGTAGTAGAGAGTGAAAACGATGCCCTTATTTTAGAAAATTCTCTTATAAAACAGCTAAAACCGAAATACAATATTTTACTTAGAGACGACAAAACATATCCGTATATATACATAAATCTTGATGAGCCATTTCCTATGCCGGATATTACAAGAAAAATCATTAAGGGAAAAAATATCAAATATTTTGGTCCATTTAGCTCAGGAGCAAATGCAATTTTAAAGACAATTTATGAAGAACTTCCGTTAGTCCAGAATAAATCCTGTCTTAAAGGGAAAAAAGCGTGTCTGTATTATCAGATGAAAAGATGTCTTGCCCCTTGCGAAAATAAAATTACCCCCGATGAATATAGAAAAATTATAGATAAAGCAATAGAGTTAATTAAAAATAAAGATAAACTTTTAGAAATTTTAAACAAAAAAATGCAAAAATACGCCGAAAATTTACAATTCGAAGAGGCTGCCGAAATTAGAGACAGAATAAAATCGATTGAAAGCGCCGAGATTTATTCAAATGTGGATTTAGCAAAACTTGAAGATTTAGATATTTTTGCAGTAGAAGTGTTTGATAAAAAGGCAGTGGTTATTAGAATTTTTGTAAGAAATGGAAAGGTAGTAGCAAGCTCTCATAATATAATAAATTCTCAAACTATTCCGGAAAAAAATGAAATTTATACAAGAGCTATTTTAGAGTTTTATTCAAATGAAACCCCTTTTACCTCATCAAAAATTTTAGTCGGGGAAGATTTTGAAGAAAGAGAATGGGTAAGTAAAGTCTTAAGCGAAAAATTTAATAAAAAAATTTCAATTATCACACCTACCACAAAAGAAAGAAAAAACCTAATAAAGCTTGCAAAATTAAATGCTCTTGAAGTTATTAAAAACATAAAAGAAAACACTGTTTTAAAAGAGATACAATCTCTTTTTAACCTTCAAAACACTCCTTATAAAATAGAAATTTTTGACACATCCCATATACAAGGGGAAGCTGTAGTTGGAGCTATGGCTGTATGGGAAGAAAATAGATTTAAAAAGAATGATTACAGACACTACCATTTAAACTCAAAAGATGAGTATTCTCAGATGAAAGAACTTTTAACAAGAAGAGCTAAAAGTTTTGATAAAGCACCGCCTCCTGATATGTGGTTAATCGACGGAGGGGAGGTTCAGCTAAAAATAGCAAAAGAAATAATTGATTCAAGCGGTGCAAACATTGATGTTTTAGCTATATCAAAAGAGAAGATAAATTCAAAGGCTCACAGAGCAAAAGGAAGTGCAAAAGATAAAATTTATTTTTTTGAAAAAAATAAAATAGAAAAATTAGCTTTATCTACAAATGACAAAAGACTGCAATTTTTACAAAAACTAAGAGATGAAGCACACAGGTTTGCTATTGAATTTCATAGAAAAACCAAAATAAAAAAAGACACCCAAATAGAACTGTTAAAAATAAAAGGAATCGGAAAAGCAAAAATGACAAAACTTCTAAATTATTTTGGAACATTTGAAAATATAAAAAAAGCTCCTTTTGATGAATTAAAAGATATTCTAAATGAAAAAGATGCAAAAAAGATAATTGAATTTTTCAAAGAAAACAGATGAAAGTTACTATAGGCGGGTTTGACGGAATGCATATAGCCCATCAAGAACTTATTAAAAAAGCAGAGTTTATGGTAATAATTGAAAAAGACTCAAACCTAACCCCCGGGCTTGACAGATGCGAATACACTACGCTCCCTTGTATATTTTTTAATCTGCAAGAAATAAAACATTTAAGTGCAATGGAGTTTATTGAAAAACTTAAAAAACTAAACACTACAGAAGTAATTGTAGGAGAAGACTTTAGGTTTGGAAAGAAAAGAAGCGGAGATATTAACCTGTTAAAAAAGTTTTTTAAAATTAAAGTTATAAATGAAATTAAAATAGAAGGTATAGGAGTACATTCAAATGTTATAAGAGAGTTCTTAAAAAAAGGAGAAATTAAAAAAGCAACAAAATTTTTAGGTCATACTTATAAAATAAAAGGCATAAAAATAAAAGGACAGGGACTTGGAAAAGAAAAATTAGTCCCTACTATTAATATAGAGCTTTTAAAAAACTATCTATTGCCAAAAGAAGGGGTTTATATTACAAAAACAAACTCCTGCCCTTCTATCACTTTTATAGGAAAACGCTCAACCGATAACGCATTTTCCATAGAAACACATATATTAACCGATTTTGAAGAAGAAGAATTAATAAAAATAGAGTTTTTAGAATTTTTAAGAGAAAACAAAAAATTCAGCTCTTTAAAAGAGTTAAAAAACGAAATTCAAAAAGATATAAAAACTACTCAAATTTATTATAATCAAAATTTCTGACAAACCTTTCAAAACTTTCTTTTGGCATAGGTTTGGCAAAATAATACCCCTGTGCCACATCTACTTCTAAATTTTTAATAATTTCTAAAATCTTTTTATTCTCAACCCCTTCTGCCACTGTCTCTTTTTTTAAGACCTTTGCAATCTGAACAATCATTTCGGTAATAATTAAATCATCAACATCTTTTTCCAAATCTTTAATAAAAGTCTGGTCTATTTTTAAAGTGTTAAAGGGAAGTTTTTTAAGATAATTAAGCGATGAATAGCCTGTCCCAAAATCATCTATTGCTATTTTAAATCCAAGAGCTTTTACCTCTTCTAATATATTAACAGTATAAGCAATATCCTGCATACTAATTGTTTCGGTTATTTCAAGTTCAAGCCTGTTAGGATTTATTTTATAAATGTTTAACATATTTTTTAAATTAGAGATAAAATCGCTTTGTCTAAATTCATTTGGAGATATGTTAATAGATAAAATTAAATCCGGAAAATACTTTTGCCATTTTTTTAACGTCTCAAAAGCTTTTTTTAACACATATCTGTCAATATAAGTGATAAGATTGCTTTTTTCTGCATACGATATAAAATGAAAAGGGCTCAAAAGCCCCCTTTTTGGATGATTCCACCTAATAAGAGCCTCTGCACCTCTTACTTTTTTATGTTTTAAATCTATCTGAGGCTGAAAAAAAAGGATTAATTCATCCTCTTTTTCTAAAGCACTTTTTAATTCATTTGTAATATTATAATACTCATTTACCTGTTTTTTTAATTCTTCGTTTATAAATTTACTGCTGTTTTTTCCTTTGTTTTTAGCTTCATACATCGCAATGTCTGCAAATTTCAAAAGCTCGTCCATATTGGTAGAATCATCTGGATATACCGCACATCCTATACTAAATGTGGGATAAATAGGTGTCTGTTTTATATTTATCGGCTCTTTTAGAGAATTTACAATTTTATTAATTACCTCTTTTATTGAATTTTTATCTTTTATCCCGTAAAGTAAAATAATAAACTCATCTCCCCCTATTCTTGAAATAAAATCGCTTTTTCTTAAAACACTCTTAAGTCTGTTAGCAATAGTTATTAAAAGCTTATCTCCGTTTTCATGTCCTAAAGTATCATTAACCATTTTAAAATTATCCAAATCCAGATAAAGCACTGCTATTTTTTTATTGTTCCTTTTTGCAATGTTTAAAAGCCTTGAAAATTCTTCTTTTAAATAGGCTCTGTTAGGAAGAGATGTCAAAGGATCGTGGTAAGCCAAAAATTCAATTTTTTGCTGTCTTTTTATCTCTTCTGTCACATTTAAACTAACCCCAATAACTTTACCTTTAATAAATTTTCCTACACTCTTAAAATAAAATTTTTTATTTTCATCGGTAATAAAAGTATGAATCATTTCAAAAGACTCATTGTTTAAACAGGCTGACTTAAGTTTCTTCTTAAACGCTTTTTTATCCTCCTCTTCAAAATGGCTTAAAAAATCATCTAATGTTTTTATCTTTTTTAAATTTAAAATTTTAATATTTTTTCCCATTATACTAAAGCGTTTTTCTTTACAATCATAATCCCAGCTAAACATTTCCGAAATACTCTGAGCAGTTTCAAGCTGATTTTTATACTTTACAATCCTGTGTAAAAACTCTTTTTGGTTTTTATAAAAAAGATTAACCTGTTTTAAAAGAGTATTTACAGCTTTTGTAATGTTTTCTATTTCATAAAAAGCATCAACCTTTTCAATAGAAGATATCTTTTTAAAATTAATTTTTTCTAACCGTTTAGCTAAAAGATTTAACTTTAATATTTTAGTTCTTATATACCAAAAAAGTAAAAATATTATAGGAAAGAATATTAAAAAGTATATTAAAAATCTTACAAAATACTTTTCAAAAAACCTCTTAATAAGATTGTTTTCATAATATACAACTATTTCACCCTCTTTTATTTTAAAACTCATTTTATTTTCACTCTCATAGCTATTAAATCTAAAAACCCTGTTTGAGAGGTTTATTTCTATATTTTTTATATCCTTTGAGTGCGAAATAATTTTTTTAATTTCATTCTTAAGCTCATCTGTAAAATTGTATTTCAATAACGTTGTTAAGGTCTCTTTTTCATTTTTTATAGCAAGTGCTATTTTATCTTTTTGCATCTCTTTTAAGGTTTTAGAAATATTAAATATATCAACAAAAATATAAAGCAAAAACCCGCTTATTAAAACAACAAAAGTAATATCTATAAAACTTATTAATGATTTAATCTTTTTCATAAATCTTAGCCACTTTCAAAATAATAGGATTTATATAAATAGAAGCTTTTTTAATCAAATAAAGGTTAATAATAGGTTTTACTTTTGCTCCTATATAAATACTTACCATAGAATCTTTTATCATATCCGGATAAATGCTAAAAATAAGTTTTTTTGTTCTTAAAAGTCTTTTTTTAAATTTATCAGATATTTTTTTAGTAACTAAAATATAAGCATCCGCCTCTGAAAAATTAGGCACCGTATCCATTCTTACATCGACGCCGTTTTTTTCTAAAAACTTAGCCATTTTTTTAGCTATTTTTACACTGTCTTTATCATAAATTAAATCTATTACAATTTTTTTGTTTTTCTTTTGAAAATTACTTATTTTAATAATTTTAGTATAAAGCTTTGCCTCTATATATAAAAGTTCATTTATATTAGCCGCTAAAAAAGAAAAAAATATAAAAAAAAGAAATAAGTATTTCATTACCATTCTTTATAAAGATTTAAAAAAATTTTTCTCTCATGCGCAGGAACTCTTGCATCTTTATATTCAAAAAAATACCTTCTAAAAATTAAATTACCAGGAGAAACCCAATAATAGTTCTTATGGTTTGTAATATTTTCTCCCCCTATTGTTATATATATATCGCCGATTTTAAATTTAAAATTAGTATTTAATGTAAAATAGGGAGAAACATCCTCAACAAAAGGAGTTTTTATCCTACTTCCGTAAATAGCCCCTATAAAAAAGGATTTGTTTTCAGTTACATTATAACTAAGATAAGATTTTATAAGTCTTTCCCTGTTTCCGCTCCAGCTGTAAATATCAATACCGGCTATTTCATTTGAAAAGTCATAATAGTTTTTAGTTAATGAGTAAGAAATATTAAAATTATATTTTTTATCTTTTTTAGAATAGGAAATTTCAGCTCCCCTTATATAGTAATTTCCTAAGTTTTCATATATTTTCTTTCCCGTTGTCAAATCAATAACCCTGTCTATATAATTACTGTTTTTACCGTAAAAAAACACAAATTTCAACCTGTCTTTTTTTGTAAATTTTTTAACCGCAATCGCTTCAAGCATATTAATAGTTTCAGGTTTTAAATTCTCATTTCCGTTAAAATCGGCAGCGCTTTTAGCATAAAGCTCCACCCACGAGGGAATTCTATAAGCATTGTTAAACAAAAGTTTAAAAGTATAAAAATCATTATTATAAACACTGCCTATTTTATAAGAAATTTTACTCCCAAAATCACTGTAATAATCATATCTTATCCCGGCAATAGAAGAAAAGTTGTCATTAAAAACAACTAAATCCTCTAAAGCCGTTGAAAAAACTCTTCTGTAAATCCCTTCTTTTAAAACATTAAGTTTCCCTGTTAAATGCTCCCTGTTAGGACCTAAATTAAACAGATTTTGATTATCCTGCATAGAAGGGACATATTGAATATAATAAAAATCAAACGGTTTTGCATATTTAAACCCTAACAAACAGATAAAATTATGTATCCCCTCATTATAATGAACCAAATTTTTAACAAAATATTCTATTTCATGAATTTTAGCCCCGCTTATTATGTCGTTATCAGGATTGTTATCTATTGTTTCATTAAAGTCATAAGGAAAAAGCCTAAATTCCCCATTCCATTCATAATATTTCATACCCGCATCAAAAGTATCTTTTAAATTATATCTTAAATAAAAAGAGTGCCTAAAATTGACATACTGATGTATAAGTTTTATACGTTTGTCCTTTTTTAAAGGAGGCAGGTTTGCTATTCCAAAAAAGTTCCCCTTTTCGTAAAATTGTAGCCTATATTCGAGTTTATCATTTTCCTTTTGATATCTAAGCCCTATTCCAAAATTTTTCTCCAACACATCTGCCTCAACCCCGCTTCTGTAAGGAAAAGAAGTAAAGGTTTGAATATCGATTAAATAAGAAGTAGGAGCTTTTATATCGGGGTTTGAATAACTGTAATATCCATCTATCAAAAAACTGTCATTATTAAATTTTTTAAAAAAAGCGCCTAAATACCCGTTTTTATTAGAAGCGTAAAAATCAATCAAATTATTATCAAAGGCATCAACGGTGATGATATTAATAACCCCCACAAACGCATTTGCACCATAAAGCACAGAATCGGGTGTTTTTGTAAATTCTATTCTTTTTATAAGTATGGCAGGAAAATTATAATAATAAAACTGGTTTGAATAAAGGTTGTTAGTTACCTCAACTCCGTTTATCATAAATTTTATTTTATCTCTATAAACAGATTTATTTCCCCTGATTATAAGCTCTTTTTTACCGCTAGAAGACATTGAAATCTCAACGCCAGGCAGATACTGAAGAATATCAAGAAGAGTCTTAGCCCCGCTTTTTAAAATAAAATCTCTTCTTATAACCTCCACATTCGAAGGAGTTTTATCAATATTTAGTTTAGTTTTAGTAGCAATTTCGCTAACTTCGTTTAATGTTTTTAAAAAATCCTCATTATCTGAAGCAAAAAGAGAAAATATTGATACAATTAGCAAAAAAATTTGTCTCATTGCTACTCTTTTTTACTGAAAGTATAACAAAAATTTAATAAAGGTTATAAATGGCACTAATTGATTTAATAAATGTAAGCAAAACATACGAAGCGCAAAAAATTTTATGCGATGTGGAATTTCATCTTAGCGAGGGTGAAAGAGTCGCATTAATAGGCAAAAACGGGAGCGGAAAATCAACCCTTATGAAGATAATTGATGGAACAATCCAGGCAGACAAAGGCGAAGTAATCACTAAAAACGGAATAAAAATAAAACGTCTGTTACAACAGCCAAAATTCAGCCCGGGAGTAAGTGTCAGGGAAGCTATCGAAAATGAACTTACAGAATTTAAAGAAGCATACGAAAGGTATTTAAAACTCACCGAAGAATTTGCAAACGACCCTGAAAATAAAGCCCTACAAAGCGAAATGGATAAAATGTCTAAATTCCTTGACTTTCACAATGCCTGGAATTTAGACGACAGGATTGAAAGAGTTTTGCAAGAATTTGATTTAAAAAAATATGAAAACAAAGACATCTCCCTTCTTAGCGGAGGGGAACAAAGAAGAGTAGCTTTAGCAAGCCTGCTTTTACAAAAGCCAGATGTCCTTCTTCTTGATGAGCCTACAAATCACCTTGATGTTTATATGACCGAGTTTTTAGAAGAAATGCTTTTAAAAGAAAAATATACTTTTATTGTGGTAAGCCACGACAGGTATTTTATAGACAGAATTGCAACACGCGTAGTAGAGCTTGAAAACTGCCGCTTAAGAAGCTTTAAAGGTGGATATGCCGATTATATCCGTCAAAAAGAGGAACTGTTAAAAACAAAAGAAAAACAGTACGAAAATGAATTAAGACTTTTAAAACGAGAAGAAGAGTGGCTAAGACGAGGAGTAAAAGCAAGACTAAAAAGAAACGAAGGGCGCAAAAAAAGAGTACTTGAACTCAAAGAAAAAGTAAAACAAGACAGAAGTGAAATAAAAAAAATAGAAATACAGCTTAAACGCGAGCTTTTAAAAAAAGAAGAAGATAAAATAAACAAAAAAAAGGTAATGTTTGAAATTGAAAATTTGACAAAATCCATAGGAGACAAACTTTTAATAAAGGGTTTTAGTACAAGAATTTTGCAAAAAGACAAAATTGCAATTGTAGGTAAAAACGGAGCAGGAAAATCAACTCTCTTAAAACTTTTAATAGGAGAAGAAAAAGCAGACAGAGGAATTATAAAAGTTGGTGAGAATATAAAAGTAGGATATTTAGACCAAAGAAAATCTATGCTTGATGATGATAAGGATTTAATAGAGACTTTTTGTCCGCAGGGTGGAGAATATGTAAATGTAAAAGGAAGAAATATTCACGTTTATGGGTATTTAAGAGAGTTTCTATTTCCACCGGAATACCTAACTAAAAAAATAGGAGTCCTAAGCGGAGGAGAAAAAACAAGAGTGGCATTAGCCCTGCTTTTTACAAAAAATTTTGATGTATTAATTTTAGACGAGCCTACAAACGACCTTGATATCCCGACAATCAATATCTTAGAAGAGTATTTAATAGACTTTGAAGGAAGCGTTATTTTTGTAAGCCACGATAGATATTTTGTGGATAAAGTGGCAAAAAAACTATTTATCTTTAAAGGCAACGGAATTATAGAAGAGTCCCATATTCCTTATACAGAATATCTAGAAATTGAAAAAGAGTTAAAAATACTTGAGAGTGAAACTAAAAAACTATCCGTTCTAAAAAAAGAAAAACCCAAAAAAAGACCAAAAAAACTAAGTTACAAAGAACAAAAAGAACTTGATAAACTTCCAAAACTGATTGAAGAACTTGAAAACACAATAGCCGAAATTGAAGAGTGTTTAGCAAACCCAGAGTGCTATAATGAAAAAGGGCTTATGACTTTAAGCAAAGAACTTGAAGAGATTAAAAAGATATATGAACAAAAGGTTGAAAGATACCTTGAACTTGAAGAAAAAAAGGAGATGTTAGAGAGTGAATAAACCAAATTTCAAATTAAATATAAAAAATCTTCAGGATATTTTTAACGAAATAACACTCTATTCAGCTGCTTTAAGCTTTTATACCATTTTTTCTTTAGTCCCTATTATTTTAATAGTCTTAAGCATTTTCTCCTCATCTCCTTTTTTTAGTGAATTTTATACAAAACTTGAAAATTTTATTGCTTCAAACATTCTGCCTACAAATCAGGAGATTATAAAAGAATATCTAAAAAATTTCCTTACCAACTCTTCAAAAATGGGTATTATAGGAGGTTTTTACATTTTAATCACTTCCATTTTATTTTTTGACAACTATGAAACAATAATATCAAAAATATTTAATCAGGAAAAAAGGAATATGTGGGAAAAAATAAAACTCTACTGGACAATGCTTACCCTTTTTCCTATGCTTTTTGCCGGGGCTATGTTTTTATCGATTAAGTTTCAATTTTTTCTTGACAAATCATCATTTACATCATGGATTGATATAGCCAAATTAGCACCGTTTTTATTAATGTGGCTTACTTTCTTTTTAGCTTATAAACTAACACTTTTTACACAATACACAAAACCTGTTTTAATTTCATCCTTTTTCGTTACAATTGCATTTTTTATATCAAAAAATATTTTTATATACTATGTGTTTTTAAATAAAACCTATTCAACCTTATATGGTTCTATATCAATTTTAATGTTTGTCCTTTTGTGGATTTATATAAACTGGATTATTTATATAAGTGGAGTCTATCTTATTAAATTTAATATTTATTTAATGAAAAAAGATTAAAATATTAGTTTAGAATTAAAAAAAATCAAAGGAGGACAGGATGAGTCTAGATGTGGTAAAACTATCAGCAAACGGAAAAGAGATTCTAAAAAAATTTGTTGAAGAACTGAATCTAAGAGGGGCAATTATTGCAACGGCTGAAGGGCTTGAGATGGCAAGTTATTTTAAAGAAGAGGAAGATGCAGACCTTATAGCTGCAGATACTGCCACAATTCTTACAAGTATTCAATCGTTTCTTGAAGCAGTAGGAAGAGGAAAAATTAAAGAAATTATTATTAATGCAGATAAAGGTCTTGTTGTTATAGAAGACTTAGGTGATGGAATTTCTTTAGCAGTTGTAGCTCCTCAAAACTATACAATCGGTAGCTTACTTGTAGCACTTAGAAAATTTGTAGAAGATTTAAAAAAATAAGGAGCCTAAATGTCACTTGAAAATGCAAAAGAGATTTTAGAAATTACAATTAATAAAATGAAAGCTCAGGAGTTATCTCCAAGTGAATTTTATAAAGAACTTATGAAAGTATTAGCTGCACTTGATGTAAAAGATGAAGATTTAAAAGGCGCTATTCCTTATTTATTAAATTTCGTAAATACCTTAATTAGAAATATGGAAAAATAAAAAACAAAGAGGTTTTTCCTCTTTTTAAGGAAAATTAATGCCAGAGACCAAAAAAGACACCGTAAAAATAGGTAAAAACTTTTATATAATTCAAACTCAAAAAAATAATAATGATATTTATTTTAAAATAGAAAAGCAGGTCTTATCAAAAACAGAACCTTTAAAGGAAATAATTGTGCCAAATTCATCGCCTACAACCATAGAAAAAATCCATGAAGTATTAATGAAATATTTTTTTTACGGATTAAAAAAGACAGAAGACCCTTATAAAGCTTCAGAATATGTTGAACAGTCATTAAAAAATGAATACAAAGAAATTAAATCAAAAGATGTTGAATTTGACCACTTCACTCATCCTTCTCTTGAAAAATTATGTTCTCAAAAATGTGCTTACTGTAATTATTTGTTAGGGTTTATAGTATTTAAAGGCAAAAGCTATTTTAAATGCCTTCCTAATGAAAAAATAGAAGAAGATTTTGAAAAAATAATTTTTGCCCTTCATAATTTCTTAGAAAGTTCAAAAAAAGCAATTCAAAATATGATAGGAGAACTTAGAAGTACAAGTTTTAATATAGATGATAAACTAGTTATCTACTTTAAAGAAAAAGAATTTGTTTTTATATTTATCTGTGAATATCAAAAATTAGGTCCTCAGTTAAAAGCGGCGGAAAAAATAAAAGAGGATATTTTAAAAGCTCTCAAATAAAGACTGAAGTTTTTCCCTTGAAATAGGTTTTATTAAAACCTCTTCAGCCCCTGCTTTTAAAAGTTTTTCTTTTGTTTCCTCTTTTGCATCTCCGATTAAACCGTAAATTTTAATATTTTTAAATTTAGGATATGATTTTATTTTTTTAATAAGTTCTGTACCGCTAAGTTTTGGCATCTGTTCATCAACAAAAATAGCGTCTATATTTTTCGAATTTAATATATCCATTACCTCATACTCTTCTTGAGCAAGAAAAGGCACCATATTAAGACTTTTTAAAAGCTCTCTCATTATTTTAAGGTTTATCGGATTGTCATCAACCACTAATACGGATAAAATTTTATTTTCTTTAGTCTCTTTTGATTTAACTTTACTTACATCTTCAGAAGACTTAAAAGATTTTTTAATCATTTTAAATAAACTTCCGCCTATAAAAGGAATAGGAAGCACTTTTATGTTTTTTGGAAGGTCATAGTTAAAATTGTTTATTCTTTTTATCAGAATAATATTTTCAGTAGAGTTTAAAATTTCTTTATTACAGAAATTTCCAGAACACAAAGAGTCATTAACATCGGGGATAATAACCAAATAACCTGAATCTTTTTTCAAATATTCAAACATCTCTTTTTTAGAAACAACTTTAAAATCTATTTCTAACCTTCTAAAATATCTCATAATAAGTCTTAAAACAGCCTCATTTAACACATCACCGTCTTTAACTAACAAAAATTTATATCCCTTAAACTCTTCTTTTTCAACTGTTGAAGGAATTCCGTTATAAGTTTTAACCGGCAAAGAGACTTTAAAAGTGGTACCTCTTCCCTTTTTACTTCTAACTTTTATATTTCCCCCCATCATATTAACTAAATTATAAACAATATTCATCCCAAGCCCGCTGCCGCCAAACTGAGCGGCAATTGTATCATTAGCCTGTTCAAAAGGTTTAAAGAGTTTCTCAAGTTCTTCTTTATCCATTCCTATACCGCTGTCGGAAATGGTAAATTCAATAGTGTTTGTTCTTCTTTTATAGTTAATATGGAATTTTATAATCCCTCCTTCAGGAGTAAATTTAATAGCATTGCTTAAAAGATTGCTTATAATCTGTTTTACCCTATAATCATCACCTTTTATGGCATAAGGTAAAAGCGGGTCGAAAAAACCTAAAAATAAAATATTTTTATTTACGGCACTTGAATAAAAAATTCTATAAACAGATTTAAATTCATCAACCGGTATATAAAAATATTCGTTTATTTTAAGTTTCCCCTGTTCTATTTTTGAAAGCTCAACAATATCATTTACTAAATTTAAAATAAGAGTAACTGCATTCTGGGCGGATTTTATATATTCAAACTTGTTAGGATTTTCTTCTTGAAGTGCCAGCAAATCCAAAAACCCAAGCACTGAATTTACAAAATTTCTTATATCATGAGAAAAAGTTGCAAAAAGCTCTTTATTAGTGTTAATAATTCCCTTTAACTTTTCTATTTCCTTTTGACAGTCAATCTCACTTCCCATTTTTCAATCCCTTCCTTTAGTTAAATGGTATAAAACATTATGACACACATATATTAAATATATATTATATCAAGTTTTTATTTCAAATTTATTAATAATTTTTGATATAATTTTACAAAAAAGGAGAATAATAATGGATATTAGCAAAATCAAACCAGGAAACCCAGAAGAAGCAGTAAATGCAGTTATAGAAATTCCTCAGGGAAGTAATATAAAATATGAACTCGATAAAGAATCTGGAGCTATCTTTCTTGATAGAATCCTATACGGAAGCCAATTTTATCCGGCAAATTACGGCTTTGTACCAAATACACTTGCAGATGACGGGGACCCGATTGATATTTTAGTACTTTCAAGTGAAAGCGTAGTACCGGGAACTGTTATTAAAAGTAGAGTAATTGGTGTTTTAATTATGGAAGATGAAAGCGGAAAAGATGAAAAAATCGTAGCAGTACCTGTTACAAAACTTGATCCTAAAATGGCAAAAATAAACGACCTCTCAGACCTTCCTGAAATTGAACTAAATCAAATCAAACACTTTTTTGAAACATATAAAGACCTTGAACCTGGAAAATGGGTAAAGGTAACAGGATATGCTGGAAGAGAAAAAGCAATTGAACTTATTCAAAAAGCTATTCAAAACTACAAATAACTCCTCTTTTTCTCTCTTTTTACAAAACACAAGATAAACCTGATATTCTATTAAAATTTGTATGTAAAACCTGCTCCTAAATACTGATTTTTTGTGATACTCTCAGGTTCATAAATTACATATCCCTCACCATCAACTATCAACAATCCGGGCTTTGAACTGCTTATATGCCAGTATTCAAATCTATAAAAAAAGTCTATATTGAAATTAGAAAACTTCATAACAAAAGGCAGGGTAATATACCCACCATCTGTATCTCCTAAACTCAATACAGGATAATTTCCAAGTTCTATTTTTATTTCAGGATTTATCGCATAAATATAAGCAATTTCAGGAGAAAAATAGAAATTTTTAAATCCAAATTTATAATTTGATTTAATTCCAAAATAAGGCCAGTAATAAATTTCATTATAATCTCCCTCATAACCGCTGCTTCCCCTGTTCCATTCCCTATAGCCTACTAAAAAATAAAAATATTTATACCCTAAAGATGCCTCAATATCTAAAATACTAACATCAGACTGTTTCATTTTTAACGGTTTCCCAGACCAAGTTACTCCCTCATAAATACTATTACCCGAAGCATACTCCACTTTTACATCAAACAAGATTTTATTAAATACTGTTTTATATTTAATTCCTACTCCCAACAAATCACTAAAAGAACTGTAGTCTCTGTCTATTACTTTTGAATTTTTATACTCTTTATAATTCAGTTTTATCCCATAGGTATAGACTCTAAAATTCTGATAAGAAAATAAAAAAGAAACCCAAATTAACAAATAAATAAATTTCTTCATTTTAAAAATTCCTCTTTGAAATATTTTTCTAGCTCTATATTAAAAATTTTTTCTTTCTCATATTTTTTTTCTAAAACCTCAACGGCATTTAAAAGCTCAGGGGATTTAATCCCATAATTAATACTCATAACAGCTTCCACAAAAGCTGCAAAATGGTCTGCAACTTTTACCAAACTTCCGTCAATTCCTAAGTCTTTAGAAACCTCTTTTATTTTTTTATAACCTTTATCTGTTATAAGTTTATTAGCAAACTCGTCTGTAATAAACATTTTTAGTTCAGACTGCAAATGTTTAGGGACAAGAGGGATGATTTTTTCTTCTATTATCATTTTTTCATACTCTTTTAATATCTCATCAAGACCCGTTACTCCGTGTTTAACAGGAGCTATAATATCTCTTGTCAAGGCTTCTGGCAAATCGTGAAAAAGTCCTGCAAAAAAATTATAATAAAACTTATTTTCAGATGCTCCATACTCTTTTGTAAGAAAAAAAGAGACAATGGCAACAAAAAGCATATGTCCAAGTACGCTTGTTTCAGGCACTCTTGGAGTGTTAGCCCAACGTTTTTGAAATCTCAGATTTCCACAAAGAGTAATAAAATCATAAGTTTTTCTCTTTAAAGACAAAATTCTAACTCCCTCAAGGTCATAATAATCTTCAAGCTCATTTTCAATATTTTTTTTAATTTCTTCAATACCATATGTATCTTTTGCAAACTTATAAATAAAATCAAATTCCCATTTACTTGAAAGATAACTTGAAGCTGAGAGAATTCTTTTTTCAACAGAATTTATATTATTAAATTTTTTTACATATTCAAGCATCTCTTTATCAAGAATATTTTGCAATTTATTAACTACAAATTCATCAAGCTCTTTTCCTTTATGTTTTCTAAAATAATAATAAACAGGGGATTTTAAATCTGTAAGCACGGCTCTGTATAAAACCCCGGCAATTCCAAGTTTTATAAGCTCAGCAAAATTAACATTTTTTTCAAAATGAGCTAAAATATAAGCAATAATCATTTTATGAGCCTGTTTATCAAGCTCTACAAATTTAAAAGGCCTTGGCAAATCATTCCATCTCTCTATTGAAGCTGTTGAAAACAAAAGTTTAATAAGTTCTGGATTCATTTTCTCTCCTTTTACAAATTATATCAAAACTTGCAAAATTAAAAAAAACTCTTTATAATACTCTTAAAAGTACTAAAGGAAAAAAGATGATAATTAGCGCAAACGAAGTAAAAAAAAGAGGCGTATCAATTTTTGAAGAGCTACTAAAAAAATTTGATGAGGTAATTATTACTTTTAGAGGCAAAAAAAAGTATGTCGTTATGGATATAAATAGATACAATGAACTAAGAGAAAAAGAACTTGAACTTGCTTACAAAGAGGTTATGGAGGATTATGAGAATAGAAAATTTCATAACAATTTAGAAAAACATCTAAAAGAAATTGAAAATGTATGAAATTATCTTTACAGAAATTTACGAAAAAAAAGCAAAAAAATTTTTTAAAAAACATTCTGATTTAAAGAAAAAATACGCAAAAACATTAAAACTATTAAAATCAAATCCCTTCCATCCTTCCCTCAGACTCCACAAACTCCAAGGAGATAAAAAAGAGTTTTACTCTGTATCTCTTGATATGAATTATCGGATAATTCTAGATTTTATAGTAATCGACAAACAAATTTTTTTAATTGATATCGGTTCACACGATGAAGTGTATTAATTTAGTATAATTTCATAAAAAAGGTAAATAATGAAACTATGGGGCGGAAGATTTTCTACAGGCACGGCAAAAATACTTGATGAATTTAATGCATCAATTCCATTTGATAAAGAACTATATATTGAAGATATAGAAGGTTCAATAGCTCACTCAAAAATGCTTGCAAAGCAAGGAATACTTACACAAGAAGAAGCAGAAAAAATAAAAGAGGGGCTTCTTAAAATAAAAAAAGAGATTGAAAACAATCAATTCAAATGGGATATAGCAGATGAAGATATTCATATGGCAATTGAAAAAAGATTAATTGAATTAATTGGAGATACAGGCAAAAAACTCCACACTGCAAGAAGCAGAAACGACCAGGTAGCAGTTGATTTCAGACGCTGGGTTTTAAAAAGAAATAAAGACTTTATGACTAAAATTAAAGAACTTATTAAAGTTTTTGTAAATATTGCAAAAGAGCATACAGATACAATCCTTCCCGGTATGACTCATCTTCAACACGCACAGCCTATTAGTTTTGGTTATCATATGTTAGCATATGCAAGTATGTTTAAAAGAGATTATGAAAGATTTGAAGAATCTTACAAAAGAAATAACAAAAATCCTCTTGGATGTGCAGCACTTGCCGGAACTCCTCATAATATTGACAGGTTTGAGACTACAAAAGAACTTGATTTTGATGAGCCAACAATTAACTGTCTTGATACGGTTAGTGATAGGGATTTTGCGTTAGAGATTTTATTTAATATTTCAATGCTTATGATGCACGCAAGTAGAATAAGTGAAGAGCTTATAA